>QNEL01000162.1 GCA_003645185.1 Candidatus Parabeggiatoa sp. nov. 3 | reverse complement strand
ATCAGATCAACACTTTGATTATAGTGCCCGATGGGGCATTACGTACCATACCCTTTGCGGCCTTGCATGACGGGCAACAGTTCCTGATTCAGCAATACGCTCTGGCGATTACGCCTGGATTATGCCTGAGTCAACCCGAACCCTTAGGGCAAAAGGAGAAAACCATCTTATTAGGCGGTTTATCTGAAGCGGTACAAGGTTTTTCTAGTTTACCGTGTGCCAAATCTGAATTGGAAATGATACAAAATCTATTTGATACAACCGATAAACCCTTGTTATTAAATAGACAGTTCACCATTCCAACACTACAGTCTGAACTGGCTCAAAAGGGGCATTCTATTGTGCATATTGCCTCTCATGGACAATTTAGCGGCAATTTGGATAAGACGTTTATACTCACTTATGATGATAAACTGAGTCTGAATAAACTGGAACAGATGATGAGGCTGGCCACTATTAAGGGTAAACCGGTGGAATTATTAACCTTAAGTGCTTGTGAAACGGCAGTGGGTGATGATCGTGCCGCGTTGGGATTAGCCGGTGTCGCCTTAAAGGCGGGAGTCAAAAGTGCATTAGCGAGCTTATGGAAAGTCGATGATATCGCCACCCAGGCTATCATCATTGAATTTTATCGCCAACTACAACACAATGCGATGTCCAAGGTAAAAGCCTTGCAAAAGGCGCAAACCATGATGCTGACGGATAAAAGGTATGCGGCCCATCAACATCCGTATTTTTGGTCAGCCTTTTTGTTGATAGGGAATTGGTTTTAATCAGTTCCACGCAAAAGTTTTGCGCGTGAAATAATGTTTTTGCGCGCAAAAACATTGGCGTGGAAATCAGTTATCACTAATCACGACGGCTAATTTAAATTGATAATGATGGAGAAAGGGGGTGTGATGTGCAGTTCTTGGTAGGGCATAAATAGGACAAAATCCTGATAAATAGCCCTTTCGGATGGCGGTATAAAGTCTTTGTAAACGGCGACATAACCCTCAGGTGTACGGTAAGCATTATTAAAATCTTTCAGCGGTTGCTTGTTTTCATAATAAAACTGTGCAATCGCGCCACATTTAATCTCTTTTAAGTCATTAATAATAAAACTAAAGTGAATAGTCATACCGTTGATCCCCTGTTTTGACACATTATGTTCTAACCAAATGTCTTGAAGATCATTTTTATGTGGCCCTAGATTGCTCTGTTTTATCATTGAATTGAGAGCATTTTTTTTGGCAACCTGTAAACCACTGAATCCCCCAAGGCAGACAACGTCAATAAGCCCGTCAGGCCGGTGACGGTAGCCAATCCGATACCGCCGATAACCCCCCAACCAAATGGTTCCCCCTTCACTGGCGTGTTGGACTTTCAGCGCCTCATTATCCTGAGCCAATTCCTCTTGTTCGCTTAAAGTCAAGCCGTCTGATTGTTTTTTTTCAAGTGTGTCTTTGTGAACAATCAATTGACTGAGATTTTTAACGCTAAAGACGCTAAAGACGCTAAAGGCGCTAAAGGTGATCATTCATAAAAAGCCCTACTTTTCATGCGTCCTCTTGCGTCCTTTGCGTCTATTGCGTTTTAATTATCCCCTTCCTCTTTCAACCACTTAACAAACTCTGGGAAATCAGTCAACACACTAAGCATAGCCCCTTACTTCATCAACTCTTCTGGTGTTGTTGAAAGTCCGATTCTACTTTTCAGACTAAAAGTGCTTAACGTTTTTTGAGAAAATGAAGTACAAGGATTCAACAAAAGACATCACCATTTTAACAATATCAAGCCATTGCTCATCTCCAGACGGCACAATGGGAGTTAAAGGCTCTTTGGAAATGGTAATATCAAGAATGTCATGGTTGTCACGATCATAAAAACCTGCACGTTTTGCTGCTAATCCCGACTTATCGGTTGTGACGGCATCGCATTTTTCTTCCAGATACAAGGAGATGATTTCAGAAATTTCTGAACCTGGAACCAAGGTAAATTGCAATCATTGCTGTGCAAAGGCATCTTTTAAATGATGGTGAGAAATTGTTTCTGGAACGATATAAATATTTTTACGATTTATCCGCTTTGAATATCTAATCCATGTGGTGAGCAGTGGTGGGCTGCAAAAACACGCTACCCACCATTTCACACAGCGAAGTACAGCGAAGCGAAACTTCTTAAGTGAGCCTTCGGTGCGCGAAGCTAAATACAGAAAATTTTAGGTGGCTGTGGCGAGTTTGGTTTTTCTAGGTGCCTGCGTTTTGCTGGCTGCGGCGGCATCGCGTATGACTTGTTCTAATTCTTGTAGGTAGGCTAAAAATCGTTCTCTTCCGGTGTCGGTGAGATGGCATTGTGTTTGTGGCCGTTTGCCATTGAAGCTTTTTTCGACTTCGATTAACCCTTCCTCTTCTAATACGTTGAGATGACGGCTTAAATTGCCATCGGTCAATGAACACAGTTGTTTTAGTTCGCTGAAGCGTAATCCGGTTGGGCGCGTGAGTAGGGAGGTTAATATACTTAAACGCGCTTTTTCGTGCATGATGCGTTCTATGCCTTGATAAGCATAGCGCCCTTTTTTGGGCTCTGTTTTTTTACCCATGATTGCTCTCCAATTCTCTGTATATGATTGTTGCGGCTAATAATTGCCCTAGCCCAAAGACGATGCCCATGCCCCAAGGGTGTAGGCTTTGATGTGTGGGTACCTGCATGAACAGTATGCTTGAGGCGCTGAGGTAGTAAACCCCTAACCAAAAGGTATTTTTGGGAAAGTAAGGTTGACAGGCAAATAGGCCTAATGAAAATATCAGGCTCCATAAGCCGGGTAGCCAATATAAAATATCCCCTTGAATGGGGTACATCATGGCTGTTACCAGTGCGCCGGCTATGAGTGTGGGGCTAAATTGCTTTAAGACATGCCGGGCCTTTTGTCGTTCTATCTCTGTTTGACGAGACTGGTAATCGTAAACGATAAATACACTGATGTATATGATATTGAGGGTAGCGATAAGGCTCCAAAAGCGTACAAAGGCGGGTGGATCATTGGCGGCTATCCAATAGGGCTGTATCAGGGCGGCCAGGAATGCGGTTATGCCTGTGAGGGCGACGGGTATGGTGCGAAATCCTCGGTAAAATTCTGTTTTGGTGATCTGTGCGTGGATTTCATTAAGTTGAATGATGGCTTTTTGTAATTCCATGGTTTTGATAATGATGGGTTGATGAGGTACCAATGGGCGAACACGCAGGTTCGCCCCTACCGGCAAAAAATCAAAGCGTGTGTCTGTTACGTTATTGATAACGGATAACGGATAACGGAACGTTATTGGCAATAGTTGGCGAGTTCTATATAAGCCTGGCCGGTTGCATCACCTGAGACGGTTGCCGCGCCTTCCCAATAATTTCGTCCGCCTCCTGTCAATTCTTGATCTGCCATGATGGGGGTAAGGGTTAGGTTCAATTCGCCTACCTGTATTTGCCATCCTTGAGGATAGGTACAATCAGTATGGGGACTTGTCCATTCTCCTAATGGGGTAATGTCAACTTGATCAGGGTGTATTTCTCTGACTTGGCATTGAGCATCGGTATAGGAACCACCGACGAATAGTTCTTGATTGTCTTTGTCAGGGGTGTTGGCGTTGAATAACATGATTTCGCGATTGTCATCAAGCTGAATGGCAAACCAATCCCAGCCTAAATTGATGATGGGTGTCAAATTGCCCCATTGATGATCAAACCAGCCATTTCCTGTTACGGTGAAGGTTTGCTCTCCGACTTTGAGGGTGCCTTCGGCTGCCATTCTTTCATAAGAATAATAATAGGTGTCGCCACCAAAGCTATACTGGGTATAACCGTTTCCGTGTTGGAAGACGGCGGGTTTTGCGGCTTGTAGTTTTAAATCCATGACATAATGATCTACTTCTCCGTGGAGATAATCGGTACCACTACGACCTTTAGCCGTTAAGCCTTTGATATTCCAGTTAAAACCGGCTACTTGTGGCGCTGGTTCGGCAAATTGGGTTGTGACGATATAGTGAAAGGTGCCGTTTTCAATGTCGGTGATGGCATGATGCGCCATTTGCATTGTTCGCCCTAGCATTCGCACGAGAAAGACGACTTGTTCAAAGCCAAACCTGCGCCCTTCAGCGGTTTGCAAATGCCCTGTCCAATACCACCATTCTACGGGTTCATTGTGGTACATTTCATCAGTGGGTAAGTTGATGATGCCCTGAGGGGTGGCACGGCACATCGGTGGTATAGTCTCGACGGTTTCGGGAAACGCTTGCACACATCCAAATTGTTCGAGATTGGAATAGTCGCTGTTGCCTTGATGGTTATAAGCTTGAAGCGCGACATAAAAAGCGGCACCTGTTGATAGTGTCACCGAGTAATGGGTTTGAGTTCCCATTTCAATGTTGTTGATAGCGTCTATATTAGAACAAGGTGCGTAAAATAATTGGTATCCTGTAGCACCTTCAACAGATGTCCACGATGCGGTAACTTCTAAACCGTTTATTGATATATCAAGTGAGGGTGCGTGTAAAAGAGGGAGGGGGACCGCATAACTTGCGGCCATAAATAAACTGAACAACAGCGTTTTGATAATCGAAAATAAAGGATTCATGTTTTGATTCTCTTGTCAGTTGTCAATGTGAGTTAATCTTAGGTATATCCAAAAAATAAGTTTTTGCGTGCAAAAACTGGGGCAAAAAACAATCTATTCTTGTCCGGGTGGGTAACGGGTTTTTGTTGCCCACCATCCCTCTACTGTCCAACTTGTTTTGACGGGTTATGTAGAATGTGGTGAAACCCAACCACACTAATTTTACCCCTCAAAATAAACTTGACGATGTACGCGAAACTTCAAAGGGGCGCATTCCGAAAAAAAGGGTCATTATCAATCTCAATCACGCCTTCGCAAAATAAATTTTTCACTAAAATCGCCGAGACAATAAACGTGTAATTTGAGTTGCAAAATTGCAATAAAATATATAACAAAACAATACAAAAGCAAGATAAATTTTTCACTAAAATCGGCCTATCGCAAAATAAATTTTTCACTAAAATCGGGCTTTCACAAAATAAATTTGGACGAAAATCAGGCCTTTGTAAGTACAATTCAACCAAGATTGATAATGACCCTTTTTTTAGAAATGCGCCCACTTCAAAGTGCTACACTAATGATGGGCCTATAAACTCATAAATCATTGATATTATTTGTTTTATTCGTTTAGGCACTTTCATTCGTTGTACTCAATTTCATTTATCACATTAAAACCATTAATCATTAAGCTTATGTGTGTATAATAATAACATTTCACTTAAGAAGTTTTTGCGTGCAACTTTTGCGTGAGCCTTCGGTGCGCGAAGCTAAATGTGAAAAACTTTTTGGTGGGCAACAAAAACACGTTACCCACCCTACAATTTCCCTAAACTCATTTTCACTTAAGAAGTTTTTGCGCGCAAAAACTGTATTTTGAAATTAAAAAAAAGTTAAGTTTATCACCTCGTTGAGTATAAGTTGAAATAGATGGCTAGTGCAGGATCGCTCCAATCATAAGACCACCTAGCCTGCCTAAAAAGGGGCAACCACAAGGGTTGCCCCTACGAACGGTTTGTAGGGGCAATCCCTTGTGGTTGCCCCTGTTTTTCAATGGTATTGAAACTGGAGCGATCCTGCACTAGTGTTAAATTGATAACTGATAACTGATAACTGATAATGAAAACACATAATGTTCTGATTGTTGATGACATTGAAATGAATCGAGACCGACTTTTTCAGTTAGTCTCTATGCTTGGACAGAACCCTATTCTGGCAGAAGGGGGGCTTGTCGCTTTGGAAAAACTTAAAAAACAGCCGATTGATTTGGTGTTGCTTGATATTATGATGCCAGAAATAGACGGATACGAGGTGTTGAGTCATATCAAAGATGATGCCGACTTGCGCCATATTCCAGTCATAATGATCACGGCCCTTGATGACACTGAAAGTGCTGTCCATTGTATCAATATGGGGGCAGATGACTATTTAACAAAACCCTTTAATCGCGTTTTATTGAAAGCGAGAATCACGGCTTGCTTAGAAAGGAAGGAACTGCGTGATAAAGAAGAAGAGTATCGTCGTCAAATTGAAGAGTATAACATGAGGCTGGAAGAACTGATCCGTGAGCAAACCCAAGAACTCTCGGCGGTTAATGAAAGACTCAGAATGCTGGATAAGGCGAAAGGCGAAGCGCTGAAATTGATTTATTATGATTTTCAAAATTCATTGCGTGGTTTGTTCAAGAAGGTTGTTAGAGGTAGCCGGGAAGAGACTAACGATCTGATGGAAACGGTTAAACAATCTTTTCATTTGACACAAATTGATCCTTCAACGGTTATGTTCACCTTTGAGCTCAATGCCGTCCGTACTATTTTAGAATTGGCTATTGATCGAACCCGTGGGTTTGCCCAATCCCGCCATGTGTTAATTGGCCCGATACCAGATTGTGGCGGACAACTCTTAGATGATAATCCATTAGATACGGTTGTCAGCCCGGAATTTGGAGATGAATTGGGCAGAGATTTTTCTCTCTCTTCAATGATGACTTGGCAGGTTGTGACGGATGATGAACGAAGTAGCCATCAAAAAGAACTGTGTGCCAATGCTTTAGCAGAATTGCTTAAGACGGCGATTAAATATTCGCGTTATGACAGTACTGTGGAGTTGTCCTGTGCACCGTTTGAAAACGAGGTTTCTGTGAGTATCCATGCGACAGGTAGAATCATTTCCGAAAAAGAACTCCCTCAATTTTTTGAAGCCCCTTCTGACTCGGATAAGGTGATTGAAGGCAGACATCCTGGCTTAGGGCCTTCAACGGCTCAAAACATTTTTACGCTATTAGGTGGCTCTGTCATCGTGAAAAATAGAGGTACGACGGGTATATCCTTTGTGGTGACTTTGAAACGTGAAAATTTAAAAAGTAGCTGAAGCCCTCGTCATTAAGCATTAATCATTAAAATTATTTATTTTTTGAGATAAAACTGCCTTTTTTGGTCATCAAATTTTTCTATAGCGTAGCGGAGCATGGTGCGAGGCATTTTTTGGTGGTGTTTTTTGAGAAAGCTTTCTTCTCGTTTTTGATCGCGTTTTCCAACTTCTCGTAGCATCCAGCCGACGGCTTTATGAATTAAGTCATGTTTGTCGTTGAGTAAAATGTAGGCTAATTCAAGTGTGTCGTTAAAATCATTGTGTTTGATAAATATCATGGTGGCAATAATGGCAATTCTTCTTTCCCATAGCGAAGTGGAGTGAGCGAGTTGATAAAGTATCTCTCTCGGTTTGTCTAGCAAGTAATCGCCGACAATCTTGGGAGCGGAAATGTCTACTAAATCCCAATTGTTGATATGCTGTGTGTTGTGAAGATAAAACTCGAATAGGGCTTGTTTTTGGGTATCACTGGCTTTCAAGTAGCGGTAGGTGAGTAAAATGAGTGCAGTGATTCGGTGTTCATGAATCTGGCTTTGAAGTAGGGTTTGTATATCGGTTAGTGATAGGGTTTGATATTTTCGTGCGACTTTTCGTTGTATAGGCACTTTGATACCTAGAAAGATATCGCCTTCTCCGTATTGGCCTATGCCGGTTTTGAAAAAGCGTTGCAAAATAGCTTGTTGGTTGGGATCTGCCAGTTGTTGAAGTTCTTTTTGAAGTTCAGTCAGTGTTGACATGTCAGTTATCAGTTCCACGCAAATGTTTTTGCGCGCAAAAACATTATTTCACGCCAAAGTTTTGCGCGCAAAACTTTGGCGTGAAATTCACATTTCACGTAGCGAAACTATCGCTAAGAAATCGTGGAAATCAGTTATCAGTTATTAGTTATTAGTTATCAGCTATCACAGATCAGTTTGCATTTAGAGTCAATAACGTGAAAAGTGAAAATATTTTTAAGTTATTGATTTAACAGGCGTATAAAATTCCTTATGCTGAACGGTACAATGACAAAATTAAACACGGAGTAACACAGAATTTCACAGAGATTTGGCTTAAAGGTTCTGTGGAACTTCGTTTATCTCTGTGAACTCTATTACGATGTTCAAGTTTTTGTTAAAAAACTTCAAGCTCGAATCTTGAAAAATAATCACTTTTACAAACTGATAACGGGTAACTGAAAACGGGTAACTGATAACTGTTCATTGATAATTGGCCTTGCTTCGTTGAATACGAATCACGTCTTCCAGTCGCCGAAGATGCCGCATGATGGCGGCTAGTTGTTCACGGTTTCGCACTGATATACAAAACTTGAGTGTACTATGCCCGCCCTCACTGTTTTCATTAGAAACTTCTTCGATATTACAACCCATGTTGGCGATAGCTGTGGTGATATGGGCTAGAACCCCCCGTTTATCACGCACTTCAACACGAATCTCAACTAAAAATTCTCCTTCAATCCCATATTCCCATTCCACCGCTTGTAATTTTTCTACGCTATGACGATATTTAGTGACATATTTACAAGTAGCTGTATGAATGATAATGCCTCTACCGGTATTGATAAGGCCGACAATTTCATCCCCTGGAATAGGCCGACAGCAACGCGCAAAATTGACTAAAAGGCCTTCAGTCCCTTTTATAATTAAAGGTTTAGGTTTATCATTCGCTGTTGTTACTGTTTTGATGGTGATGTCTGTTTTCGGATCAAATTGACGTGCAATTATCAATGCCATACGGTTGCCTAGGCCAATGTCGTGCAGCAGCGTCTCTAAACTATCAACTTGAAAACTTTTAATTAACTGTGTACGTTGCTCGTTATCCAGTTTGTCTACAGATAATGCATAAGTGGCTAATTCTTTATTCAGCATACGTTTACCCAAAAGAACCGCCTCGTCATATTGGAGATTTTTTGAAAAATGCCGAATGTAGCTACGAGCACGCGCACTGACGGCAAAATTTAACCAATTCGGATTAGGCCGTGCCCAAGCTGCAGTTAAGACTTCCACGGTTTGACCACTGACTAAAGAAGTGGAAAGGGAGGCATATTGATTGTCAATTTTCACGGCAATACACTGATTACCGACATCGCTGTGTATGGCGTAAGCAAAATCAATGGGCGTTGCCCCTTTGGGTAATTGCATGATTTTTCCATGAGGGGTAAAAACATACACTTCCTCTGGAAACAAATCCGTTTTAACATGTTCTAAAAATTCGAGAGAATCGCTACTCTTTTGCATTTTCAGCAGTTCACGTAGCCATTCGTTGGCACGTTGACAAGATGGGTGGGGCTCTTGTTCGTGATTGGCTGACTTGTCAAAATGATCTAGTCCATAAGCCGTGATGCCGCTTTCTGACAATTCGTGCATATCAGTAGTACGGATTTGAATTTCAATCAATAACCTATAATGGCTAAATAAGACGGTATGTAGAGATTGATATCCATTGATTTTAGGAATAGCTATATAGTCATTAAAACGATCGCATTTCGGTTTATAAAGACTGTGTACAGCGCCAAGCGCAAGATAACAAGCATCTATGCTATCAACAATAATGCGTAATGCACAAACATTGGTGACTTGAGAAAAAGTTTTTCTTTTGTCAACTGAGGTTGCCTTCTTTTTATCCCGCATTTTGTAATAAATGCTGTAGGCATGTCTATCGCGTAGCTGAACTTGTGCCTGGATAGAACGCTTAACAAGACATTTTTCAATAGTCTGTTGAATGTCTTTAGAAATGGCGGTACGTTTTTTAGACACTTTTTGCATCCGTTGTACCAACACTTGATAGCGTCTCGGATAGAGTGCGGCAAAGCTCAGTTCTTCCAATTCGATACGCATCGCATTCATCCCTAAGCGGTGAGCAATCGGTGCATAAATGTCTAAGGTTTCGCGAGCAATACGTCGCCGTGATGCATGCTTCATCGCGCCTAAGGTGCGTAGATTGTGAAGGCGGTCAGCGAGTTTAACAATGATCACACGAATATCGCGGTTCATGGCCAATAACATTTTACGAAAACTAGCCGCTTGCGCTTGTTCACGGGTTTCAAAATGCACCGAGGAGAGTTTACTAACGCCATCAACTAATTCAGCAACCTGCTCACCAAACTCGCTCTCTAATTTGTCCTTAGTGATGCCGGTATCTTCAATGACATCATGCAAGAGCGCGGCGCACAGGGTTTGAGTATCCATGTGCATTTGACCTAAAATATAGGTAGCCGCTAGGGGATGAGAAATATAAGGTTCACCAGACTTCCGCTTTTGCCCATCGTGGGCCTCTGCACTAAATAAATAGGCACGATAAACCTCTTTAACTTGCGTAGCCTCAAGATAAGTTTCAAGCAAGTTACATAGATCACTAACCAAAAATAGGTGATGTGGCAATTCTAGCGGAGCGTACATAATGGTGTTATATTTTTAGCCCAATTTATGGGTAGGGTAAACAGAGAATTTATCAAAATTGGCATAAGTAATTTTGCCGCTTGCGATTTCTCGCAGTGCCAATATGGTTGGTTTATCGTTTTCAATCGGCACTAAAGGTGCGGCACCCATTGCCAGTTGACGGGCGCGTTTGCTTGCGAGCAAAACAAGTTCAAAACGGTTATTGGTATGTTCCAAGCAATCTTCAACAGTAATACGTGCCATTTATTTATTTCCTATTGATCAGTTCAGTTGTGGCTCTGTTATCAGTTATCAAAACAGGGCGTTATGTTCAAGTGATTATCGAACAAACTATATATTGACTTTATCAAAATCAAAATGTTAATTTACAAACTATAAAGGGTAATATTAATTATTATTTTGCTATTTATAGTTAGGAATAGGCAAAAAATAAATTGTATTTGTAGGGCTCCCTAGGGGTTTTTGTTGCCCACCATTCCCTCACTAACCAAACAAATCGTTCTATAGCATTTTATAGCATTTCCCGATCTCATGACGTACAGTTCACTTTACCTTCGCGAAAATAAATTTGGAACGAAAACAAGCCGCAAAATAAATTTGGAACGAAAACAAGCCGCAAAATAAATTTGGAACGAAAACGCAAAATAAATTTGTACTTCATTCAATCGGGAAACGCTATAAGTACTTTTGCCAAAAATTTTCAGGTATTTTGTAGGGCTCCCTAGGGCTGCCTCGATCCCACCATTTAAGCTTAAGGTGGGCAACTACGTTACTCACCCTACATTATTATTTGTTTGTTTATAATGTTAGGGGCAAAAGCACTTGTGTGATGATGAGTAGTATAATACAACAGATTAGCGAAATAAACGGATTTTCAGATTCAAAGGTGGCTAAATAACTTAGCTATGGTGATTGATTTCTAAAACAAAATGCTAACATTGATGACAAGGCAATGTTTTGTGACGATTCTATTAAGTTTACTCAACAAATTAATAAAAGCCAAAATTTGTTAAATTGTTGGGCAATAAAAAACATTTTTTCCCGATCATGGAGAATACATCATTATGTCTTTTGATATCATTAATACCCCTAATGCTCCGCAAGCAATAGGGATTTATTCACAAGCAGTCAAAGTCAATAAGACTGTCTATTTGTCAGGGCAAATTCCTTTAGTGCCTGAAACCATGACACTGCACACAGGCGATATGAGGGCCCAAATTCATCAAGTTTTTCAGAATCTACGTGCGGTAGCGAATGCAGCGGGTTCAGATTTAGCGGATATTGTCAAGTTGAATATTTTTTTGACTGACTTAACTCATTTTGCCTTAATCAATGAAATCATGGCAGAATATTTTCAGCCCCCTTACCCAGCACGGGCAGCAGTTGGTGTTGCAGCCCTGCCTAAAGGTGCAGCGGTGGAAATGGATGCCATTTTAGTGAAGTCTTTCTAACCCAAATCTTTGCCCCCTTTTCCAAAACTAAGCTTTACCCATTTTTGTGTGTGAATTGTGAACGGCTTTGAAATGTGTGTTAATTATTCATTTCAACAATGATTTAAATTAAAGTGAGGCTTTCATTTCAACGGCAGACTTCAATTCTAAACATTCAATTTCACTTAAGAAGTTTTTATCGCGAAATACTTTTTCAGGCTAAAGTTTCGCTTCGCGAAACTTTAGCCTGAAAGCGTGAAATAGATTTGTTCGGATTTCATTTTATACCCAATAAAAACAATTACGGTGGCAAAAAACCTGATTGAAGAACAACTCTAATATTTATCAATATATAGGAGTTCAGATAAATATTTTGGCCCAAACCTGACAGGTTTTGAAAACCTGTCAGGTTTTTATCGCTCGACATTTTTCTGAAGGTGGCAGCGATAAATCGTGCCCTGTTTTTCAGGCAAAAGTTTTGCGCGCGAAACATTAGCGTGAAAGCCTGAAAGGCAGTTTAAGTTGCCCAAGTTGCCCAAGGCAAAGAATCTATAAAACTATGAACGTCTGAATTTTTGAACAAAACTATATTTCACATTTCACGCTAAAGTTCGCGGAGCGAACTTTAGCGTGAAATAAAGTTGCGCGCAACTTCTTAAGTGAAATATTGAACAGTCAATGCTCATGCCAGTTTTGAGTTTTACTGATGTTAAAGTCTATAGATATTAAGGGAGTCCAATAAAAATAATTATCCGAGCCTGCCATTTCATATTTCACTTAAGAAGTTGCGCGCAACTTTATTTCACATTTCACTTAAGAAGTTCGCTTCGCTGTACTTCGCTGCGTGAAATACAGTTTTTGCGCGCAAAAACTTCTTAAGTGAAATACAAAACCGAATGGGATAATTTATTTTTTGGATATGCCTAAGTGGGTAAAGTTTCCAAAAGGGAAGGAATGTATTGATTATAACTGATTTCCACTTAAGAAGTTTTTTGCGCGCAAAAAACTTTTGCGTGGAACTGATAACTGATAACTGATAACTGTAAAATGACCACGCCTGTAACCACTCTACACGGTATCGGCAAACAAGTGGCCGAACAACTCGCACGTCTCGGCATACATAGCCTCGAAGACATGCTATTTCATTTGCCATTGCGCTATGAAGATCGCACCAAAATTAAGCCTTTAAACCAGTTAAAAGTGGGAGAAAGTGTATTGGTTGAAGGCACTATTCAATCTGCTGAAGTGAAATTTGGCAAGCGGCGCTCCCTCATTTGTATGCTCTCTGACGGTGCCGACACCGTCATGCTGCGATTTTTTCACTTTTACCCTTCACAACGGGAAAAATTAAAACCTGGTACCCACCTACGCTGCTTTGGTGAAGTGCGTCAAGGTTATCAGAATTTGGAATTAGTGCATCCTCAGTATGAATGTTTGGATTATTTTGATTCAAATCCTTTATTAGAAGATCATCTTACTCCAATATATCCTAGTAATAGTCATTTAACTCAAACCGTTTTTTATTCTCTTATTGACCAAATTTTTCAAAAACAAGAGATTATTGATTACCTACCCGAAACGGTACGAGAACAATTTAACTTATTGCCGATAAAAGAGGCTTTGCAGATTTTACATCAGCCCCCACCCGAAGTGTCTATTAAGGCCTTACGAGATGGCAAACATCCTGCGCTGCGACGGTTGGTTTTTGAAGAATTACTGGCCCATCATCTCAGTTTCCGTACCCTAAAGCTCCAAGCTCGTCGTCAAAATGCCCCTAACTTGGATAATGCTGGGGAATTAACCCAAAGCTTGTTAGCACAATTGCCCTTTAAACTCACGGAAGCGCAACAACGGGTTTCACAAGAAATTGCGGCTGATTTACGCGCAACGCATCCGATGCATCGCCTTTTACAAGGCGATGTGGGTTCAGGCAAAACGATTGTGGCTGCCCTCAGTGCTTTACAAGCCATTGAATCCGGCTATCAAGTTGCCGTGATGGCACCTACAGAATTACTTTCTGAACAACATCAGCGTACCTTTTCGCAATGGTTAGAACCCTTAGAACTTCAAATCGCTTGGTTGACAGGTAGTTTAACCAAGAAAAAGCGTGAACAAGCCTTAGAAAAAATGGCTTCTGGCGAAGCGCAATTAGTCATCGGCACCCATGCGCTATTTCAAAAAGACGTTGAATTTGCGAAATTAGGGCTCGTCATTGTCGATGAACAACACCGTTTTGGCGTACATCAACGTTTAGCGTTGCGTAACAAAGGCACTCAAGATGGGCTTTACCCCCATCAATTGATCATGACGGCCACCCCAATTCCGCGCACTTTAGCGATGACGGCTTACGCTGATTTAGACACTTCGATCATTGACGAATTGCCACCTGGACGTACCCCCGTCAACACCGCCATTATTCCTAATACGCGCCGTGATGAAGTCATTGCCCGTATTCAACAGGTTTGTCAACACGACGGCCGTCAAGCTTATTGGGTTTGTACTTTAATCGAAGAATCCGAAACCAAGCAATTTCAGGCCGCTACTGAGACAGCCGAACAATTGCAAAACGCTTTACCCAATCTCCAGATTGGGCTAATACATGGGCGCATAAAAGCGAAAGAAAAAGAACAGATTATGGCCCAATTTCAGGCCCAAGAATTGGATTTATTAGTGGCAACGACAGTGATAGAAGTGGGTGTTGATGTGCCTAACGCCAGTTTAATGATCATTGAAAACCCAGAACGTTTAGGCTTAGCACAACTCCATCAATTACGAGGGCGCGTTGGCAGAGGGGCTTTACAAAGCTACTGCGTTTTGCTCTACCAACCCCCCTTAAACGATCTGACGAAATCACGCCTCGCTACGATCCGCGACAATCACGACGGTTTTATCATAGCCCAACGCGACTTAGAAATCCGCGGCCCAGGAGACGTTTTAGGCACACGTCAAAAAGGGGTACTCAATTTACGCATTGCTGACTTACAACGAGATAAAGCATTATTGCTAGATGAGATTCTGGAAGCGGGCAAAATCTTATCTAAAGAATATCCAGAACAATCTCAATTATTGATACAACGATGGATAAAAGAAGGCATACATTATAGTAAGGTGTAGAGACGCGATGCCTCGCGTCTCTGGCTCGCGTCTCTGGCTCGCGTCTTTGGCTCGCGTCTCTGGCTCGCGTCTTTGGCTCGCGTCTTTGGCTCGCGTCTTTGGCTCGCGTCTTTGGCTCGCGTCTTTGGCTCGCGTCTTTGGCT
>QNEL01000161.1 GCA_003645185.1 Candidatus Parabeggiatoa sp. nov. 3 | reverse complement strand
GCAAGGGGCATTCGCCCTGGATTGCCCCTACGAACCGCCCGTAGGGGCAATCCCTTGTGGTTGCCCCTCTTCTTGGTTGTTTCTTTTAATTAAAATACCTGAAAATTTATGGTTCAGTACTTAACTTGCTTATGAAAGGATAAATCTAAATACCGTTTTGCTCTAATCCTTTTTTGTAAACAATCCCTGTAGTGGGTAAGTTGATAGCAAATGTTTTAGTTCTACCAGTGGCTATTCACATTCAACCCTCTATCGGGATTGGCACGTTTGTTTGGTTACCTTATGTCGTCAATCCGCTGTACTAATTACAAAGCTCATTTATGGTTCAAATGTGATATGCCATCCCATTCAAAAGGGGGAGGATTACTTTGAAAATAAGTACATCGTTCAATATACATTTTTGAAACAAAATCATCAGAATAAATTTTTAGACATTCATTAAAACATTCAATTGCCACTTCCCAATTTCTAAGATGGTATTGCATAATGCCTTGATGATATTTTTCTAGCATTTGCTGTTTTAATTCACGAATAGGCTTTGGATTACTATTGAATACTTCAAAAATGGTTTCAGGCTTGCTTTTTCCTTTTACAGTAACAATATCTAGTTTTCTACATAAAAAATGGGCGTCATCATTAAGTAAATGATATGTTTGTGAAGAAATGATAATCTGGACATGATATAGTTTTGTTAATCCTTCCAACCTAGAAGCCAAATTAACCGCATCACCTAAAACCGTTGAACTCATTCGCTCATGGGAGCCAACCGTTCCAATAATCACTTGCCCGGTATGAATACCAATTCCAATTTTAATTGGAATCTCCCCTAATTTAGGACATTGTTGTTTATATTCAACAAGGATTTCTTGCATTTTTATGGCAGCCAGTACCGCATCCCTTGCATGTTCAAGTCCAGAAAAACCCCTATCAAAAAGAGCCATGATAGCATCACCAATAAATTTATCAATAAAACCATAATTTTCCTGTATTGGTTGATCCATTCGACTAAAATAACAATTCATAAAATTCAGTAATTCTTGTGGAGAAATACCTTCAGATAAGCGAGTAAATGAACGAATATCTGAGAACAGAATGGTAATTAATTCATTTTTGGCTTCTCCTAACTGAATTTTTTCAATACCTTTTTTAGCAATACGATTAAGAAATTGCTTGGGAACAAAACGTTCAAAACTAATATTGAGTTCCGTTAAATGATGATAGGCATCGGAGAGTTTTACTCTTGTTATCTCATAACCGCGTGCAATATCACCAAGTTCATCTGTGCGTTTCACATCTTTTTTATCCAGAGAAATCGCAAAATTTTCATTGCCTAAAGCTAAAATAGCCCGAGACAGCCTTGTTAAAATTCGGGTATTTATAATGACTAATAACGCAAAAATTGAAGCCACTAAAATTAACGATAATAAAGCAAATAAAAATACTTTATGTATGTAAGGCATTAAAATATTTTTTAACCGTTGTTCCTTAAGTACGCGAATAATGACGATAGAATCAGTATTAGCAACTTTACTCATCGCAAAAGTTATATCACCTTGTTCACTATTTTTATAGGTTTGTATGCTGGTTTTAGCTTTTCCTTGAATAAATTCATCAAAAAGAATGTTTGGCATAAAATCTTGGATATTGGCATTGATATTCTTAGTTTGTTCATCCATTTGGATTTTGCCCTTTTCAGTAACTACCCAAATCTTTCCATATTTTCCAAATTCATGGGCTGTAATGTTTTTAAGCGTTTCTCCAAATGGTAAACCAACACCAGCAATACCAATAGGGTTATCAATTGTACCCATTAAAACGTTAATCCATATATAGATTTCATCTAATTCTTTATTAGAATCCACATTGATTTCTAATAAATCTCCTTTTTTCAAAAAATCAAAAAACCAGCTATCATCAGGATCATCTTCTGACAAAATATCAGTCGGCCGATTATTAGTTGTCCAAAAATGCCGTGTTTTTCGATTAGCTGCAAATACAGCTGGATAATTCATTTCTTCCTGACGAAACCGCATATTTTGTTTAGCTAAATTGCCTAATTGCTCATCTTGTTCATTACCCTGAAACCAGGCTTTTAATGTTGCATCTTTTGCAAGAGTAATAGAAACATTAAGCGCATTAGAAACAATATTTTCAATTTTGGTTGCTTTTAATTCAACTATTTTAAAAATCTCGCCTTCTACTCTTTCAGCAATAATATTTCTGGAAGTTATATACCCAAGTGTTCCCATCAGTAATACTGAAAGTAAAACCGCTATTCCCATAACAATGACTAATTTATAACCGATTTTATTCATAATCTGTTTTTTTAATATTTCTTTGTATTTCTTTGTTTTCTTAGCGAAAGTGCCAATGTCACTTTCGTTTTCGAGGATCAAGTTTTTGCGCGCAAAAACTTAAACCTCGAAAGGGCTTGAGCAAGGGATTGCCCCTACGAACCGCCCGTAGGGGCAATCCCTTGTGGTTGCCCCTCTTGCTCATGCCCCTCTTCTTGGTTGTTTCTTTTAATTAAAATACCTGAAAATTTATGGTTCAGTACTTAAATTAAATTTTATGTTCTTAAAAAAAAATTTCAGGCAATTATAAATTAAATCTTGAGTCCAAACTTGAGTTTGGCTTTTCCCAAGATAAATTTTGGACTCCATATAATAAATTGAGTTCGATATGACGATATTTTGCGGGATTTGAGCCAAACTAAAATTGCACCACCGAATCTAAATCCCCCGCCCCAATCGCATTCATATAACCCAAAATCAACTCAGAAGTTAAATAACGTCCAAAGACTTTTTCATCATTGGCACGAATAATCGGGAATTGCTCAAGAATATAACGCGCCTCATTTTTGTCAAGTTGGTAGAGATGAAAAAACAGAGCATCCAAACGCGCCATGCGGTGGCGGCGATCTTCTTCATCCCAAACGAAGGGTTCACCCTCATAGCCCATGTCAATCGCAAAGGGGCGCATATCAACAGCCGTGTAGGTGAGATGCAAGATTTGTTCGCAAATGAAATCCGCGATTTTTTGTCCGCCTATTTTTTGTTCAAACATCTCTTGGGGTATAAAAGGCAATTGTTCCAAAATATAAAGATTGAGGTTTTGCCCCTGAACCTTCTGACGCAGGATGTAATCTAAAACCATGGCGTTCAGATTCGCCAACAATAATGGTGCCGCTTTTTGATACAAGCTATTATGCTTTTTCTCAAATAAAAATAGTGGTAAAGAATTGCCAAAACCATAAAAAGGTGCCAAAGAGGCAATCATGGTTCGGATATTGGTTGGGGCAGTAATGTGTTTAAAACAAAGTGCCCACTCCAGCCCATTAGGTTTATCAATTTTGCCCGCATTCACCCAAAACTGAGGCGTTGGCAGCCACGATGGATTCTGATGCTGCGCCAAACTCGCCGGTTTTGGCTGTGCTGGGCGATGGATATTTTTGGGATTAACCACAATACTAGCGGCACGGTGATCATAAGCTTGCACCATCTTACCTTCATACAGTGGCACACATTCTTCTTTACCGCGCCGCCAAACATTCATGCCAACCGAATAAAAACCCTCTTCATCCAATTCATCCGCCCGTTTGAATAAATGAGAATCATTAGTCATATGAAACATTGTTGCATAACGCACAGGCCAAATTGTTTGAGGTGGCTTGCTACGCCTATCCACTAAGATCGGAAATTGCTTGTAAATACGAGTCGTTATCTCGGCATCTCGCTTAGAGCGAAAAATAGGCAGAGTCCCAGTATTAGGATTAACGGCGGCTAAATCCGTTGCATTTAGCGTGAAAAGCCGTTCTGGATCATTGCGTTCATTAACGGCATGTAGGAAAAACGCACATTTTGTCTCTGTGAATTGTCGTTTTTGCCCACCGAAAATAAAAGTGCAAAACTTAAAACTGGCATGTACATCTGGAAAAAACACTTTCTTGTTCTCAAAATCAAACAGCGTCTTCAAACGCCCAGTGGCAGCCACTGACTTAAAAAAGGCACTAGTTCCTTTGTCTGAAGCAATTCCGGAAGGTGTCACTAATCCGATTACACAATGCGCTGCCGCCAAACGTTGCGCTCGTTCCACAAATAACGCATAAAGATTGACATCACCACCTGATAATAATGGATATTCTCCACAAGTACGGGCGATTTTAGCGGCGGTTTCAGCACTCGTTTTAGCTTCTGTATAGGCATTCCAAAGCGCATCGTCGTTTTGTTGTAATTGGCTGATGAGTTTTTTGCGATCATCAGCGCGGGATGCTGCGGCAATTTCGACTTTATGCAGCGCAAACCATTCAATTTCTTGAAGTTTTACCCGTTCCCAAGGCGGATTACTGATCACGATATCAAATCCACCTAGCGATTGTGAACGTTCTAAATGTTGAAAGACGGTGGGAAAAGCGACTTCCCAATGGAAAAACCTTTCACGTTTCGCGATAGCGCGGGTTTGTGCCAATAAATCGTTAATCAAAGCAACCTCTTTATTATCTTTAGGTTTATTTTCTTTGACTTGCCCTTTTGAAACTACCATCATCACATCACCAAAATGCCCACTCAACAGCGGTGCTAATCCCGGATGGGGAAAATGTTTACCTTTCTGATTAAATTTCTGTGGTGACAGCCAACGTAAAGCTTGCCAAAAATCGAGTAATTTTTCTAGGGGGTTAAGGGTTTTAGCAACCGATTCAAATAGAGACTTCGATTGTGTGACTTCAGCAATATCAGCATCGCTTAATTCAGAAATGTCATTCATCATAGCAGTCGCTGCGGACATTCCAGCTAAGGCATTTTGCATAAACAGGGCACCCATTTGATGTAAATCTTTGCTGACAAGCCCTACCCATTCTCCAAATAATGAGTCTCCGCAACGCAAATGATGATCCAGAAAAGACAGTGGCGCACCGACGGTAAACGTATGTAACCATAACGCAACTTTAGCCAGTTCTACCGCCATTGGATTTTTATCAACCCCATAAATGACTCGTTTTAAAATCATGCGCCGCACAATGTGGCGATCATCGAGTTGATGGCGAGCAATCGTCCACTTTTGGGATTGCGCTGAACTTAAAATCTGTTGGCGAATATTTTCAATACGCCGGGTGAGTGGGGATTGATAAGTTGCCCAATTCACTAACGTTTCAGCATTGGCCATTTGTTCCAATATTTGATCGGCTAAATAATCTACCAAAGACACTAAAAAATGCCCACTACCCATTGCGGGATCACAAATTTTTAAATCCAGAAGGCGCGAAGCCGGATCAAGTGCTTCAAGTTGTTGTAAGCGTTTAGATTTGACTATCCGTTTAGAGGCCAAGCGTTCCATTTCATCCCCAAAAGTGGCTACCCGTTCCTCAATCAGTGGTTCAAGCGTTTCGGTAACGACTAATTTAACCAGTTCATCATGAGTATAATAACTACCGCTGCCTTTGCGGGCATAAATATTAGGTTGAATTGTGATTTTGTGAGTTTCATCAGTGACAACGACAAATTCCAGTAAGCGTTCATAGATAGAACCTAGTTGTTGAACCGTTAGATCGTGGTAATTGATCCATTGGCGCTGTTCATTTTCGGTGCGTCGGGATAGCTTATCAATCAAGATTGCAAAAGGCGCATCGGGCAATAATGTCCGTTCTAAAATGGGTTGTTTATCGAAAAGTCCTCCATTATAAGGTGGCAAACCGATGGAAGCATCCCCCTCTCGAATGGCGCGATAAAAATCATGTAAATTGATGTCATAACGTCTGGCTGTGGTACTCAATATCTCCTTATTGTCGATGGAGTTGGCAATGTCACGCCGAATCTGTCGTAGCGCATAGCGTGCATAACGGCTATCTTGAACCGGGAGCAGGTTGCGATCTTCGGCATAGAATAAAAACAGTAGACGATATAACAAAGTCAAGGCTGCGCGTCGTACCGTTTCCAAATAGTCCAATGTGAGCGATTTAGGGGCTTCTGGATCATGTTGGATAAGTGCTTTAACCAGTGTCGGAAAAACTTCGGTAAACACCACATCACCCAAATCTTGAGACACAAGGGTTTGCCAATGTTGCCCTTCATCTAAAGCGATTTGATGAAAACGACGTTGTGCGGGATCAAGGGCTTGCGGTAAAAAGGCTGAACGCTGAAATAACCGATAAAAAACCTTCAGAAAATGTTCTGGATTTTCGGCTTCAACTGAATCTGGGGCTATTTTGATATCTGTCATTCCAACCGCGACAGCCAGATCGATTTCTAAAAAATCCTCTGAACGCGAACGCGCTCCTTGCCAATATAAACGCCAATAGCGCCCATTCGTCAAAATGCCCCACTGAATACGTCGTTCTGAAATGACTTCAGCGCGACTGAGATAACGCAACATTTGGGTAGAAGGCGTACCCAGTGTATCGGTTTTATCGGCTCGATCTAAAGCCCGCTGCCAACGTTTTGACTCCAAAATCACGAGGCCATGACGATATCGCAATTCCTCTTTGGTTTCTGCCAAAGCAGCCGTTTTTGCGACAGCATCAGGAAACAATAAACCATCTGGAACATCATAACGTCCTTTTGCGGAGGCGGTTTGCTGTGGCAAACCGTGCCAATCCAATGCTTCTAGCACTTTCCAAATGATTTCACTTTCAGTGGTTGCCTCGTTGAGGGTGCTATTTGCCGAGAATTTGGCGAAGAGTGATTTGAGGGTTTCAACAAATTGGGCGTATTCAGGCTGGTTTTGCCACGCCTCTGTTTGGGTGATGCCTTGTTCAAGAAAAGTTTGGGTAAAGAGTTTGCCTTGCATGTTTGGTTTACCTTGGTTGAGATGTGTTAATCTACCGTAGGGTGGGTAGCGTGTTTTTGTGCCGGCCCCATTAATTTGTTAATATACCGTAGGGTGGGTAGCGTGTTTTTGTGCCGGCCCCATTAATTTTAATATTACCGTAGGGTGGGTAGCGTGTTTTTGTGCCGGCCCCATTAATTTACCGTAGGGTGGGTAGCGTGTTTTTGCTGCCCACCATTAGCTAAAAACGCCAGTTTAATTGCATTCCCAAAATATCGACACTTGCTTTGTATTGCCCGGTGACAAGATGATAACCAGAATCATGTGCCCCGGCGCTGTGTGCTTCTGAACTATCAATCTCGAAATCATCTATAAACAAATGGGCATAGCTGATATCAAAGCTGAGGTGTTTGCTTTTGCTATAAGTTGCTCCCAATGCTAACCAAAAACGATCAGCATCTGGAGTACGTGGTGAACGTTCTTGGGTATCGGTAACGGGGGATTGATCATAAGCAATACCGGTTTTGAATGTCCATTGTGGACTGTGTTTGTAATTCAAGCCCAGCGAACTGAAAGTAGAATTTTCATAATTCAAGCGGGTAACGGAATCTGCTTGAGCGGGATTGTCAAATTTGATAACCAGATTTTCTATTCTATCCCATTTCATCCAATTGACTCCGCCCATAATCGCCAGTTTTGGACTCAAATCATGGTAAAAATGTAAAGCAATGGTTTCTGGCAAATCCATACTGGCTTCTGCGTCAACATCTTTGAATAACCCCGCCGCACCGCGCAAAACGTCCACCGCTTTCTGAGATCGCGGATCGCTGGGATTACCAAAAATCGCATCACCCGTAATATCCAAGGCCATTTTAGAACGGTAAGTGAAACCTAAACGCGTTCCTTTCCTGGGTTCCCATAACAGCCCCACATTAAATCCAACAGCCCAATCATCACCACTAACTTTAGCAATCCCATCGCCTGAAGTGCTACCGGGTACGAGTGGAATATCCGGCAATTCTGGATTTCTAGAACGCGCCAAATTATAAACCAAATTATAATCAACGGCATTCGTCAACTCGACGGTGGCATACATCAAATTAATCCCGCCACCAATGGCAAATTGTTCGTTGATTTTGTAGCCAAAGGATGGATTAAGATTAAGCGCCTGGAGGTTTGATTTAATCGCACTGTAACGCCCTGCCCATTGTTCATCATATTCCGTCATTAAACCAAAAGGCACATTTAGCCCGATCCCAAATTTAAAATCTTGATTATAATCATGTACATAGTAAACATTAGGAATGACTGCATTGACACCCCCTTTAGAACTACCACTGCCTTGATCAACTGGCACACTATTTAATCTAGCAGCCTGTACAGTGGGATTATCAGGATTAAAGGCACTTGTACCTTCAAAATCAAACTTGGGAGCTATAAAATGCAAAGCGACGTCTGCTTGATGCCCTGAAAGCCGTGTCATCCCAGCCGGGTTAAAAAAAACGGTGGCAGTATCTTCGGCGCGTGCCGCTTCACCCGCATGAGCATTACCAGCACCAGTTCCACTTTGCTCAATCAACTGAAATAGCAGCAGCTAATGTGTGATCGGCATAACTGACACCCAATAGGGCGGTAGCAATGGCAAGTGGTAACCATTTATTAGGCGTTTTATACATCAGACGCAAGCCTTTTTGCACTGATTTCTTTCTCTTCAATTCAATTCTCCTAATAACAATCCTTGTCGTTTTTGGTTTTTTCATCCTGTCAATTCAGGAATCCGCTAAATCCTGTTCAAAATCTTATCAATAACTTCTAGCTGCCAAAAATGCTTGCATGGAGAGTGTCAAATCAGGTGCCGCTTGACGTAGTTTACGATCCTCGGTAACCAAAGGAACTTTAAGCATTTTTGTTAAAGCGAGATATTGGGCATCGTAGCCAGAAACACGATATTGGGCGGCCAATCTGAGTGTTAAAGATAAATCGACTTCCTGTATAGCGGGCTCAATTTGTAAGCTCACACGTTGCAACAGTTCCTCACATTGTGAGACGGTTAATTTTCCAACGCGCTGATAAGTACAAAGCGCATTGACTACTTCATACAAACATAATCTGGCGGTTTTCCAGTCGTTATCTTTTTTCCAGACAGCTTCCGCTTGTACAGTCATCTCGCTCTCTATTAGCCTATAAAGCCAAAGATTAGCATCAGCAGCAATCATAATGTACTCCTTGTGAGATTTTCATCTTCGTTTTCTGAATTGGAAAAGAAGTCTTGTGCAAAAAGTGTCCGTTCATCACGGCCCTCTCGTATGACTGAAATAATACTGTCACTGCTGATGGGAAAAACCGGTTTGATAGGTTCTAACCACTGAGTTTTTTCATCAATTTCCACGGGTTCACAGAGATTTCTCATTAACCCCTGTTCCAAAAACCACAACACCTGTTGTGTCAAAGAACGGCGATGATGGACAGCTTCCCGTTCAAGTCTAGCGTATAATTGTGGAGGGATGTTTTCAATCGTTAATGTAGACATAATACTTTCCTCACTTTTTAACATAAGTCTTGTAGGGTGGGTAACGTCTTTTTGTTGCCCACCATTCCCCAGCTTTTCTTGTAGGGTTGTTTTTGTTGCCCACCATTTCCCTGATTCAGTACAGCGGATCAGGGGAATGATCGGATTGATGAGTGGGGTAATTTGAATTCACGATGTATAGTTTGATATGGGAAGCCTTTGATTTATATTCTTACCTTCTGACTCAAAACACCTCACACACCAATCCGATCACTCCCCTGATCCGCTGTACTAAAGGAGAATGAGCATGACAGAAAACGACAACCCAGCCACCAACCCATCAACAACCCCCTGCAATTCCCCAACCTCAACCCCCCTCTCCACCAACCACCGCCCAAGGGTACTAAATTCAGCATGTTGTAATAATGCATCAAGGCGCGGGAGTGGGTAAGTCGTGCCTTTTTCTTTGGCTTGTCGCATAATAGCGAGGTTGCGCGATCAGTTTTTTCGCCGACAAAGTATGCTGTTTATCAGGCAATAACCGATTAGCATAACGTTTCACATGTTCACGGGTATTAAACAAACCCACCCATTGAAACGCCTGTTCATTCCCAATCCGCACTTGTTGGGCCGCCAAATGTTGCCTCCTGCTGATTGTGTAATCTGAGAGTCGCTTGATTTTCAGTCGGATCGGTTTCGATCTCTAGTACGAATAAATTGGACATAGTGTTTGATTCTCATAAGGAATAATACCGTAGGGTGGGTAGCGTGTTTTTGCTGCCCACCATTTCCCTGCCTTGTAGGGTGGGTAACGTCTTTTTGTTGCCCACCATTTCCCTGCCTTGTAGGGTGGGTAGCGTGTTTTTGCTGCCCACCATTTATATCTTATAATTAACATAGCAAAATCGGAAAAGTTGATCATCAAGGTACAATCACAATTCACAATTCACAATTCACAATTCAATTTAAAGATTTCAAACATATATTAAATAAGAGGGCGCATTCCCAAAAAAAGAGTTATTATTAATCTCAATCGGGCCGAAGCAAAATAAATTTTACACTCCAATTGGGCCGAAGCAAAATAAATTTTGCACTCCAATTGGGCCGAAGCAAAATAAATTTTGCACTCCAATTGGGCCGAAGCAAAATAAATTTTGCACTCCAATTGGGCCGCAAAGAATAAATTTGGTTTGAAAATCGGGCTGCAAAGAATAAATTTGGTTTGAAAATCGGGCAGAAGCAAAATAACTTTTTAACGAAAATCGGGCCTTCAAGATTTATCTTGATGACCCCTATCACTTTTAATTAATCTAGGAATCCCTGATAACTTGGAAAGAGTTTGCACCTTTGATAATATGAAAAAAGGCCTTTCCTAACTCGTCGACTTTCTAAAAGACAGCTTAAGTAGGCAACGTTGTTGTCCAGCATCGTTTTGGTGGGCAAACACCTTGCCCACTACATAAATGGAGTTGTCGTTATGGCAAATTTTAAACGTAAATTACATCTATTCCATTCTAATAAGTTTGTGACAGTGGTAAATGAAGCAATAGAATTTTTTACTCAAACCCCAATCCACGTATTGCCACCCCCAGATAAATTTTTAGGACAAGGCATTTATGCGTTGTATTATTGCGGTAATTTTGAACATTATGCCAAGCTTTCTGAAATCAATAAAGCATCTTGTGAGCTACCAATCTATGTCGGCAAAGCCGTTTCGCCTGGTTGGAGAACAGCAAGAATTAATATCTCAAAATCACCAGATATTTATAGAAGATTAGGAGAACATTCAAGAAGTATTTCACAAACTTTGAATCTTGAGCTTGATGATTTTAGATGCCGATTTATGATTTTTGGCGATATAGAAGCTGATTTAATCGTTCCCGTTGAAGCCAGTCTTATTAGAAAATATAAACCTTTATGGAATAGCCTAATCGACGGTTTTGGAAATCACAATCCTGGTAAAGGTCGTTATCATCAAGCCAAGTCAGATTGGGATGTGATACATCCTGGAAGAATCTGGGCAGATTGGCTAACCGGTGAAGCGGCCTCTTTAGAAAATCTGATAAACAAAGTGCATAATGAGATGGATTCTTTAAGCTTTCCTTAATGTCACCACCGCTTCGTACAATTTATCAGATTTTTTAGCCTTTTCAACTCGGACATCCGATTTAATAATACTATTTCCAACACGTTCTTTTCGCGAAATTTGAATGTCTATTAAATCAAGGCCAACTGACTCAGCAATTTGTCCAAAATAGTGATCCGTTTCAACCATCATGCCTTGTAAAATACTATTGCCGATGACAACGAGAGCAATTCCCCCTTTTTTCAACGCAAATTTAACGCCTTTAGCCAGTTTATAACAATCATTGAAATAGGTAGCCGCATAATTGGCCCATCCATTTCCACCATAAATGCCTTTTTCGGGATTCAATGCTCTGAGCATTGCCAACTTTTCTTCTAAGTTTGGAAGAGAGAACTCTAAATCTAAATTAATTGTCCCTTTTTCTCGTACTGTTTGCCAATATTTTCCGAGATTTTCTTGTTCCCATTTTTTAAAGTCTTTTGGAGAATGGGCTAAATTGAGCCAATATAAATGTGGACGTGTGTTTCTATTATAATGATAATTATTAAGATAGGGAGGAGACGTCACAATCAATTCGATAGATTCAGGCGACAAGTAGTTTTGATATTTAAAAAAAGTATCATTAATCACTGTCGCTTGAGCGTTTTTGTCTGAATAGATTGTTTTCACCCATTTTATATCTTCTAACATCTCACGCAATTTTCCGATTATTAATTGCCCAACCGGAAAATCATCTATCTCATTTTTTCCAGCACTTATTCGCGTAGATAAGCTGGGTTCATAAGAGTAGTTAGAAAATGTGATCATGTTAGAAGCAAATGCTAACCTGAATACATCGCGAATGATTTCATTCCGAATAGAAGCCATAAAATCTTGGATAATCAGCACCTTTCGCAATATAACACGACTATAGAAGGTATGACGAGTCTTAAATCCAGGAGGCATTGTACTTATTGGCATGTAGTCAGAGCCGGTTTTTTGATGGTAAAATGTTTCAAAGTTTAAAATTTCTATAGCAAACTGATTTCTATCGATCTGATTGAAGGCCGTTTTGACTCGACAAGCTAATGCGGCATAAGGGTTTATCTCGAAACCGATTGAATCACAGCCCTCGACGATAGAATCCAAAAGAGTTGTTCCTACACCGGCAAAAGGATCCAAAACGATGCCGCCATGGCTATACTTATCGAAAGCCTCTTTGACAAAGTGACTTGAAAAGCCCGCAATCCAAGGTACCCACCGATGAATCGGTAAAACTTTATTAGTTGCAAAAGAAGTGGTATGAGACTTTTTGTTTGTACGTGATAAGTCTTCCATGATAGGAAAGCTCAACTGCTGATCAGACATTGTGTTGTGAGGGGATAGACTTGCTTGCATAATATTTTCTCTTTACATTAATCTAAATAAATAATGATGCCAAAGGCGAGAAGGTTCTAAAACCAATTTCACGCTTTTCGCTGTGGCGCAAAGGTGCTTGAAAAAATTATGATAGCATTTTCTGGTTTCAAGGTATACAACTTAATTTCAGTAGCAACCTGAAAATAATGTGTTATAGTTTAAGTGAATGATAAGTCATTATTTCACAATAATACCCATTTTGAATCGAAAAGCATTTTATAATAATTTTTTCAACATGCAAGGCTTCAAGTTTTTGCGCGCAAAAACTTGAACCTGGAATAGAGTTCACAGAGTAGCACAGAGTGCCACAGAGATAATACTCGAACTTCAAGTTTTTTGTAAATAATTGATTTATAAAGAAATATAATTTTAGTTCTAAAAAATCAATAAGTTGCATATTGACACACTCAAAAATAGGGCATTTCACGGAAAAGTTGTTGCGTGCAAAAACTTTTCCGTGAAATCGTAAAGCCAAATCACATCAAAAACTTGAAGATCGAGTAATAAGTCTATGATGTGATATAAAAGCTTTCCTAAATAGTTGCGTTTTTGATACAAAATTTAACGGATAGCTGGTAAGAGGGCAACCACAAGGGCTTGCCCCTACGAAGGATGTATTTCACACAAAAGGGAAACGCTATATAAACTACAAGGATTATGAACGATATTTTTTTACTCGCTATCAACTTGACTCGCCGCTGCAATCTCGCTTGTGTACATTGCTACCTAGACGCAAAAACCTTGCAATATGGCAGCCCTGATGAACTGACTACCAAAGAAGTTTGTGGATTATTGGAAAACGTGGCTCAACAGAGCACTGATACTATGGTTGTGTTGACGGGCGGTGAACCGCTACTGCGCCGTGATTTGGAAGAAGTGATAGCGCATGGCACTCAACTTGGATTATCTCTGGTTGTGGGTACGAATGGGGTATTGCTTACCGAACGGCGGGTGCAATCACTTAATAAAGCGGGGGTATTAGGCGTAGGTATTAGCTTGGATTCCCTTGATTCTGCCTATCATGATGCTTTCCGGGCTGTGCCAAAGGCTTGGTTTAAGACGATGACGGGTATTGAAAATTGCCGTCGTCATGGTTTATCATTTCAAATTCATTTTTCGGTGACAGAAAACAATGCTGATGAATTGCCCGCGATGATTGATTTTGCTCGTAGCAGTGGCGCACGAGTTTTAAACGTTTTCTTTTTGGTTTGTACTGGGCGTGGACAATTTAGATCAGACATTAGCGCGGCACGTTATGAACAGGTGCTTAAAAACTTGATTGAAGCGCAGGCACAAACTCAAGAATTGATTATTCGGGCTCGATGTGCGCCACATTATAAACGTATCGCCTATCAATCTCATCCCGATTCGCCCATTAATAGAATTAGCGGGGCAGAAGGTGATGGTTGTATCGCGGGCCTCCATTATTGCCGTATTACACCGGAAGGGGGGGTGACTGCTTGTCCTTATATTCCTGATGAAGTGGGCAATATTCGTGAACAGTCTTTTTTGGATATCTGGGAACAGTCACCCGATTTTCAGGCTTTGCGTGTACCAACGCTTAAAGGCAATTGTGGTGTTTGTGAATATCAAAAACTGTGTGGCGGTTGTCGCGCTCGCCCTTTAGCACAAGGTGGCGATTTGATGGCGGCCGATTCATTGTGTGCCTATCAACCTCAAGGTGGCCCCGTGATTCAACCATTGAGCGATTTGCCTGTTCAATGGAGTGCAGAAGCCGAACAACGGATGGCGCGAATCCCGGCTTTTGTGCGAAAAATGGTCAAAAAACGCGCCGAAGCCTATGTGGCTGAACTGGGCGAACAGCTTGTCACGCCTGAGCATTTGGCTGTGCTTTCAGCCAGACGATTTGGTACGCAATGAATTTGTGGTGATTCGATATAAGGGTTGTTGTGAAATAAAAAAGCCATAAATAACGACAAGAATTGTACATGAAAGGATATAACGACATCATTTTCCTATAAAAATTTAAAAAAATGTTCTGTTAGAAGTAATCTTTGTCGTTATGGTTTTTTATCCCTTATTATAAACAATCCTTGTATAGCGTTTCCCGATTGAATGAAGTACAAATCATTATTGTTACAAATTTATTTGCGGCCTGACTGGAATGCCTGTTATTTTGCGGCCTGATTTTCGTCCAAATTTATTTTGCGGCCTGATTTTCGTTCCAAATTTATTTTGCGGCCTGATTTTCGTCCAAATTTATTTTGCGGCCTGATTTTCGTTCCAAATTTATTTTGCGGCCTGATTTTCGTTCCAAATTTATTTTGCGGCCCTCTTGGAGTGCAAAATTTATTTTGCGGCCTGACTGGAATGCCTGTTATTTTGCGGTTCTATTTT
>QNEL01000160.1 GCA_003645185.1 Candidatus Parabeggiatoa sp. nov. 3 | reverse complement strand
TATTTAAAAAAACAGAAAGGGGGCAACCACAAGGGATTGCCCCTACACAATGTCATGTAGGGGCAATCCCTTGTGGTTGCCCTTGGTTGTTAAATACCTGTTTATTTGTGCTTCAGTACTTAAGCAAAGATACCCCCAACTACAAAGATTTGATATAAGCGCGTACCAAATCCTTGTAATTGAAAGATAAAGAGGTTTATCCTTTTTTATACCAAATCCTTGTAGTTTTAATCCCTTCTTATATACAATCCTTGCAGTTAGGGGAACAACTCATCATAAGGGTGTTAAATATGCGAAAATTTTCATCTTATGGGCCCCCAATTAATAATTAAATAGCATTTAATCGACGATGCCATTAAAAAAAATTTCATCATAAGCGACAGAAAAATTTTTGACTAACGTTTAACCTGATAACAACGCATTACGCGACTTACTTTAATTTTAATTGAATTTTTCACTGAGGATTATAATCATGAAAACGATTGTCACACTCTCAACCGCCATTGCACTCACGCTTTCCGCTAACGTCACGCTTGCTAAGGGTTGTGGTTTTGGATTTGGAGCAGGATATGCTAGTGATACTGACAGACAAGAAGCTCGGATAGACAGATTGATGACGCGGTTTGATACTAATGAAGATGGACAGATCACCTTGGACGAAGTACAATCTCAACGCTCTGCTCACTTTCAGGAAATGGATACCGATCAGGATAACTTGGTGAGCCTAGAGGAATTTGAAGCCTACACAACCCAGAAACGGGAAGACAGAAGGCAGCTGCGTTTAGATGAGGCCTTTAATGCGGCCGATACTGATGGGGATGGTGTCTTGAGTCCGGCTGAATTTGTCGCCGCCGCGCCATCGAAGAAGCAGCCTCCACAAGCCGATTCTGCTGAACAGAATGATCAAGATGCAATGGCAGAAACCAGACGCGGTAAACGGCCAAGTAGAAATCAGGCTAATGGAGCTGGACGGCAAGGCGGTATGATGGGTGCCAGAGGGCAAGGCGGTATGGGCGCTGGACGGCAAGGTAATGGAAATCGGTTAACTAGGCATTTTAATCGCCTTGATAATAACGGAGATGGGCAAATTTCCCTTGATGAATTGACTGCGAATGTACCCCTGTTTGATAAATTCGATGCCAATAATGATGGTGTCATCACGAAGGATGAGTTAAGTCAACAACCCAGTCGTCGCGGTTATTAAGGCCTAGAGGCTAAACGACAACGTGGCAATGGGTGATTGCAGAGGATAGCTGAGTGATAAATACATCGGATGAAATGCTTATGCAGCGAATCATTTGCGGCGATCATGAAGCCTTTGCCACCTTAGTCGATAGACATCTGGATGCATTACACGGGTTTGTCCAGCGTATGTTGGGCAACCCTGCTGATGCGGATGATATTGTTCAAGATACCTTTTTGCGCGTTTGGCAAAAAGCGTCTTTGTGGCGGCCCAAACAAGCTAAAGTGTCAACTTGGTTGCACAGCATTGCCCATAATCTCTGTATTGATTTCCACCGTCGTCATAAGGGAGAAATGGTAGATATAACCGAGGTGGAATTGATCGATCCCCATCAACCTGCCGATTTCCGACAACAAGAGGAAGTCGCGGCTCTTGTTCAAGCTGCATTGCAACAACTCCCCGAAAGTCAAAGTAGTGCCATTATTCTGTGTCATTATCAAGGCATGACCAACCGTGAAGCGGCTGAAGCTTTGAATATCAGCGTATCAGCCTTAGAATCTTTGATGGCTAGGGGGCGACGCAAACTCAAAAAAATACTTCAAGCACAATCGGCTGAACTATTGGGAGAACTCGAATGAATCAATCTAATCAAACTTATCAAACCACGATGACGATAAAACGGTTTTCAGACTTGGTAGAGGCTTATGGGGCTAATGCTAAACGGTGGCCTATTGACGAACGTGCCGATGCCCTGAAATTACTTGATGAATCGGTAGAAGCCCGTCGTCTACAACAGTCCGCCTTAACATTAGACACTTTATTAGATCGTGTTCCCATTGCGCCCGCATCCGCTGCGTTGAAAAAACGCATTATTGCTCAAGCTCATCGTGTCACTTCGCAATCTCAAGATGCTTGGCAATGGTTAATCCAGTGGCTTATCGGTACGACACCTCGCGAACATTTTTTGCGTCCAGCCTTTGCCTTGATGGTGCCCTTATTATTGGGAATATCCATAGGTTTGAATTTGAATGCGGTTTCAGAGGATGAGAATCTGTTATTTCAAGAGGAAGTCAGTTTATTGGCTTTAGGGCCAATGGAGTAAATCTTATGAACGGTAAACAACGCCTCCTCGCTATCGTATTGCTCAGTTCACTGGCACTCAATCTTTTTTTGGGGGGTATCGTTGTTGGCAAATATTTAGGTCAGCTATCTGAGACAAAACTCTTCCAGCCTCCCCCCATGCCGCGCGGGCCTCGTTGGATTCTTGAATCTTTACCCGAAGCCAGCCGAGAAAAAGTTAGCCCTTTGATACAAGCACATCGTCAACAGATGAAACCTCAAATTCGTGCTATGAGAGCCGCTCGCCGTGAAGTACATCAACAATTAACGGCTGATGATTTTAATGTAGAAGTGTTGTCAGAAGCCTTAGCGAAGCTGGAACAAGAAAAGCAAAAAGGCGGTAAAATGATGCATCAACTCTTAATTGATATAGCCAGTCAATTAAATGAGGAAGATAGGCAACGTTTGTCAGAAGCGACTCGTCGTCGGCCACGCCCACCTTGGGCTCGTGACAGAGGCCCCGATTTTGAGAGGCCAGAATGGGGGAAACCTTGATTGGTTTGGGCAATGCCCCTATGAGATTTTAAGATTTAAAGTGTTATTTAAAGCGTTTGGTTTGAGGCGAACGCGCCGATTTGGGCAGGCATTTTTTTGGGGCGAACACGACGCCCCTACAATTTTTCCCCTTTCTCCCTTTCCCAATTCAACTCCCTTTCTAATCCATAATGTTTCAATCCATTCAGGGCTATCGCTCTATAAACTCTACCATCAAGTTTTTAAATTTTGCTTTATAATCTCTTGTTCTTTGCGGTATTGGCCGACTAGAAGCAATCAATTTTGACACCTTTTTGGCAAAAGCAGGGACATAAGCATTGCCATTGAAAACGATATCAGTCGCTAATTTAAACGGGACTAAATCAGTTTCAAATTCTACCGAGGTGTTTTTTGGAGCACCATAGAAACTATAGCATTTTCCTTTTGCGTGAACCGAAGGGAAGCTACGCTAAATACATCCTTTGTAGGGGCAAGCCCTTGTGGTTGCCCTTTTTTATATTTCACCCAATCGAAAAATGCTATAGTTTTTCATTTAAATAATTTGGTAGTGCTGCAATGTGGGTGATGTCGTTATAGATTAGATAGAACGCTGATTTAACTGATGATCATGATTAACACTGATTAAAAACGGATTAAAATTTAACAAAAATCAGCGCAGATCATGATAATCAGTGTCATCAGCGTTCTATCAATATCACCCACATTGCATGACTACCAATAATTTCACAATCATGTAGGGGCAATCCCTTGTGGTTGCCCTCGTGCGTATGAAATTATTTTTCTGAACTTCTAGATATCTATCCCCCTTTTTCAGCCACTTAAAAATTCTTAACGCCTCAAGTATTTTCAACGAACAATGACTTTTCCTACACAAGATATTAAAGCATCATTCAAAAGTTCTTCAGATGTGTAACGTGAATTTAATTGCAGTAATTTGTTTCTGGAGAGAAAGAAAAGCATATCCTTCTGTTCCTTAAAATAAAGACAATATTCTTCTGAAGATTTCTTTTCGCTTTCTCTGATGCGCTCAAAATCGTTTGCCAGTCTGAGAGTCAAATGACCCAATTTAAATTCATACCATTTTTCATCCTCCTCTGCTGTTAAGGCATTTTCAAAATGAATTTTTAATTTTTCAAAAAACGGACTAAACACGTTATCAAATTCCGATGATGTTGAAACAACCCTGTAATTATCCAAAAGCGTTTTTTCTGTTTCTACAGAAACAATTTCAATTTGACATTCTCCTGTGTTCCACATAACAATGCGTCCCATGTAGTCGTCCGAATCCAGATCGACACAGAGACTCGGTTTATTAATGTCAGTTGGAGAATGTGAAACGGCTATGGTGAATCCTTGCTGACGTAAAAAGGATTCTTTTTCCGTCAACCATTTTTCAAATTCTTTAAGCATCATTTTATCCCAGTTTAGTTGCTTTATGGTGAATATTTATAACAGTGGGCATTTCTGGTATGGGTAAACCTTTTCTTTGTGCTAAACGTCCTTGAACGCTATTTGGTCCAATAATTTTTGCCCAACCTTCATCGGAGGTAGGCTGAACAATTGAGCGCGGCACATCAAATTCAACATAATAACTGTACGAAGGTGCTTGTTTAATAAATGATTCTGCTCTTGCCGGATAAACAATATAAGTGGTTCCGCAAAAACTTTCTTGAACTTTACCCGTTTTGATCATTTTGTCATACTCTTGTTTTGACATTCACATACAAAAAATAATGTATTTTGGCATGTTGATTTTTTTATCTTAGTGATTAAGGATAAGACATTGATTTAAACTTAACAATGGTTAAGGGTTAATGTGTTATCTGTGACATCAACGGCCCTGCCTTGTGCCGGGCCCTCATGATCTGCTCATAGTTATACACAAGCTGCATGAGTATCAAAGCCCAAACTTCGGATCGAAGCGACGCGCAATCAACTTTGTTCAGGTATTTGGTGGGCAACAAAAAAACGTTACCGGCCCCCTACAATTCCCGACGCGAAATCAACTTTGTTCAGGTATTTGGTGAACAACCAAAACCCAAAACCCACCATTTCACATTTCACGCTAAAGTTGCGCGCAACTTTAGCGTGAAATACAGTTTTTGTTTGCCTCAACTTTTGCGTGAAATACAATTCCCTAATTGACTGTAGGGGCAATCCCTTGTGGTTGCCCACTCTTCAATCAGTTTAATCATTGTAAAGCTTGGGGTTCTTCAATCCAATACCCTTGTGCGTAATCAAGGCCTATTTTTTTTAAGGCTTCAAGCGTGATGCCGTTTTCAACATGTTCTGCTATGGTTTTAATTTGCATCAGATGCGCTATCTCGTTGATCGATTTTACCATGGCATAATCAACAGGATCATGGGTGATATTGTTGATTAATCGGCCATCAATTTTCAAAAAATCAATCGGTATATTTTTGAAAGCTGAAAATGAGGCGATGCTGCTACCAAAGTTGTCTATTGCAAAACGACAACCTCGTTTTTTTAGCGCATTCATAAAATAAGAAATGTCTGTTAAATTGCGAAGCGTGGTTTCTTGGATTTCAAAACAGAGTTTGTTTGCTGGAATGTTACTATTGTCAATATCATCTATCACGGTTTCCAAAAACGTTTGAGAACTAAGAGAGTATCCTGACAGATTGATGCTACACAATGTGAGTTGTGTTAAAAACTTGGGCTGAGTTTTTAACCATTCCAATAAGGTTTGTATAACCCATCTATCTAGCGTTGGCATTAAATGGTATCGTGTGGCGGCCGATAAAAAGGCACCTGGCAGCACTAACTGTTTTTGTGAGTCAATCTTCATGCGTAACAATATTTCACAACGTTTCGGATTGCCGGCTAAAATGAAGTCATTTTTTTGTTGTAATGCAATAATGGATTGATAGAATAAATAAAATCCTTGTTTTTTTTCTAAGTTCTCATTTAGTAATGTAACCCATTTGATGTTTTTATGAGAAGCCTCGCTATCGTTTTCTTGATAAATATGAACCGTGTTCCTGCCTTTATTTTTTGCGGTATAACAAGCCGTATCAGCCATGGCTATCAGGCTTTTTGAATTGATCTGTTGTGTCAAAATGGGCACTAAACCAATTGAGATGCCAATGGTAAAAAGACTTTGTTCATTTTGCGCGTTTTCCCAAAAGAAACGATACTCTTCAATCGCTTCACGTAAATGATGTGCTAATGTCAAGGCCTTTTGCTGGCTACAGTTTTTAAGTAATAACGCAAATTCATCTCCGCCTAATCGAGCTAATGTTGTTTGTTTAAAACAGGTGTGTGCCTCAATCTTTTTTTTCATCAAAAACGAGACATCTTTGAGCAGTTGATCACCCGCTTCATGTCCACAAGTGTCATTGACGATTTTAAATTGATCTAAATCCATATAGAGCAGCGCATGTTCGGTATTGTTGTCACGCGGCGCTTCTTGTAGCATCAATTCAAGCTGTAGGTTAAATTCATCTCGATTATACAAACCTGTCAAGGCATCGTGTGTGGCTCTATAGGCCAGTGCTTGCGTCATTTTGCGCTTTTCAGTGACATCATTAAAAACTAAAACTGCACCTATAACCTTCCCATGACGATCCCGGATAGGTGCGCCTGAATCTTCTATGGCAAAGCGGTTTATCCTGTCACGGTGGACTAATACCGGATTGTCGATTTTGATCCGTTTACCTTCCTCTAAACAACACTCCATGGGGACATCAACGGGTTGTTGCGTTTTTTCGTCAATAATGCAAAAAACCGTATTTAAAGGTAATCCTTGTGCAGCCTGGGTTGTCCAACCGGTCAGGTTGGTTGCCACTGGATTTAAAAATTCTACAAGCCCTTCAGCATTAGTGGTAATCACGCCATCACATATCGAAGTGAGGGTGACTTGGGCTTTTTCTTTTTCATCAAACAGGGCTTCTTCTGCCCGTTTAGCTTGTAGAATATAGTGAATGCGGTTGCGTAACACATCCAAGTTCACCGGTTTGGTGATGTAATCGGTTGCACCTGCGGCGTAAGCGCGATCAACCCATTCGCGTTCCATCAAGGCGGTAACAATCAGAATAGGGAGATATTTGGCTTCGGGTAAGGCTTTGATGCGAGCGCAAGCGGAGATACCATCAAGAACAGGCATATTGGCATCCATTAGAATCAAGTCTGGATGATGTGCCAGAAAAGAGTCTATAGCTTGTTGGCCGTTTTGGGCCGTTTCAACGCTATAGCCGTATTTAAGTAGGGCTTGTTGCAACAAGCCGCGAGTCAATGGCGCATCATCCACGACTAAAATATGTGCTGAGTTGCTAGTCATCATTATTTACCTGACTTAAAGCAGCTTTTAAACGTAATATTTCGGGTTCCAGTTTGACTAAATGAGCAGAGGCTGCTTCCAGTTGGCCAGCTTCTGCGAAGTTTTCTAATTGATCGCATAAACTACCTAACTGATTCGCACCGATTTGTAAACTTTCACCTTTAAATTGATGTGCTTGTTGGGACAGGGTTTCAAGATCGCTGTTTTTGAGGCTGTTTTGCAAAGCTTGAAGTTGTTGGGGGGCATATTCTAGGAATTGTTGGATCACAAATTGTATTATCTCATGCCCTACCGTTTTTTCCAAATGTGCCAGCATCTGGATATCGAGTGTCGGTGTGACGGCGCTGTTAGCCATATCAGTTATCAGTTATCAGTTATCAGTTCCACGCAAAAGTTTTGCGCGCAAAACTTTTGCGTGGAAATCAGTTATCAGTTATCAGTCACTTCGGTTTTTAGTAGCCCGAAGGGGCATTTTTTATTACCTTTGGAAAAGGGGAGATTGGGAGGCAGTTATCAGTTATCAGTTACCCGTTTTCGGTTTTTAGCACCCCCGAAAGGGCATTTTTTTAAGCTTTGAAAAAAGGAATGTGGGGAGAATTTCAAGTTTTTGGAAAAGGATTATGATGCAAGGTGGGTGAGTAATGAGAAAATGCAGATTAGATTGATTTCACTTAATTTAAAATAAAATCAGTGTGAATCATGATAATCAGCATTCTATAGCGTTTCCCTATTTCTGGAAGTACAGAATCAATCATAAAAACCACAGATAAAAACGCTAAGGCCCTTTCAGGGTTGTGTGTTTTAATTCATTTTTATGATTGATTCGCCTTTGTACTTCATGCAATCGGGAAACGCTATATCTTCTCTTATATAAACCTAAACCGCTCTCACCTTGATGCTTGCCTATCAGGAAAAGGGATTTTCAGGATTTCACCGACAAACGGGACATTTCGGATTTTTAACCAGTTTGATACGTTGAAATTCATTATGCAAAGTATCGATGAATAATAACCACCCTGTTAGTGTTTCACCCACATCCATAATCACTTTCATTGCTTCTAATGCTTGTAAACTACCAATGATACCGACAACGGGTGCCAAAATGCCGGTTTGAGTACAGGTTTCGACGAGTGCTTCATCGCTGGGATATAAACACCGATAACAGGGGCTTTCAGGTTTATCGCTACGAAAGACGGAAATTTGGCCTTCCATGCGTATTGCCGCGCCTGATACTAAGGGTGTCTGCGTTTTGACACAGGCTTGATTAATCGCAAAACGGGTGGGCAAGTTATCGGTACAGTCTAACACGATATCGACTTTATCGACTTGTTTGAGCAATGCTGCGTCATCCAATTGTTGATAAAGCGGTGTGATTTGAATCAATGGATTTAAGGCGAGTAATGTTTCGCGGGCGGATTCCACTTTGGGTTTGCCAATATCATCAGTATGATGAACAATTTGGCGTTGCAAATTAGATAAATCAACCACATCAAAATCGCTGAGGATCAAATGCCCGACTCCTGCTGCGGCTAAATACATGGCGGCCGGTGAACCTAAGCCCCCTAGACCGATTATCAGTATTTGAGCATTGAGCAAGCGTTCTTGCCCCTCAACGCCGACTTCGGGCAACAATATTTGGCGGCTATAGCGTAGTAATTGGGCATCGTCCATTTTTTTAAAGACTCCTGATAGTGAATCGTAATGGTGAGGAAAAATGAAAAATCGGTTGTTTTGATAAAGCAAAGCGCAATTTCAATAGGTTATTTTGGTGTACAGTTTAATTTTAAATTGAATTCTCTGTGATTTGCGATTCATGCTTTGAGAAGGTTGGTGAATTGTTGGATCGTTCCTCAATCACTATCCCCATGTGCATTATTTGTTTATCGGCCCGTCATTAGCTACGCTGAACTTCGTTTCGTTGTACTATATCAGCGTAGATCATGATCATCAGTTTAATCAGCGTTCTATCTTCTATCACTTTCATCATTCACTTGTTCATATTTTATCATACAACCCTTCATTGCCAATGCGCCCTAACAATGCAAAAAAAGCAAGCGTACTTGACTTATGTTTTGCGTTCAATATAATAGCGTTCTGTCAATGCCGCTTTTAGTTAGCTTCAACTTTTGAAGTGGGAGGCGGTTTGACAAATTGCGACTATTCATTTCAACAATACCTTTAAATTGAGCTTGTTCAAATATGAAAGCGCAAAAAACGCAACGCACGATGGGTACGAAGGCCCGATTTACGTTCCAAATTTATTTTGCGTAAGGCCCGATTTACGTTCCAAATTTATTTTGCAGCTCTTGGAATGCATGTTATTTTGCAGCTCTTGGAATGCATGTTATTTTGCAGACGTTAATTAGGTTTGTAATGGGTTATTTAATTTAACTTCTGCTAAAAGAGAGGAAATCGAACATGAAAAGCGTTTTGATAGCTTTGCCCTTGTCAATCATGTCTTTGGGTGTCTCAGTTCAAGCGGCTGAGAATTGTGACGGGTTTACTAAGGGAATGACCTGCTTTAAGGATAACACGCCTGCTGTTGCCAACGAGGTGAACGCGAATTTTCAGGCGGTGCTTGCTCAAATCGCCAAAATTAAGACCCAAACCGGAGTAGGAAACGTTTCCTACACTCGTTGGGGTAGAAACGAGTGCCCGGAGGGTGCGTCTTTAATTTACAAAGGAATCGCAGCGTCTGGTGCCCATAATCAGAGCGGGGGAATTTCATCACTTCTTTGCCTGATTGATAAGCCCACATTTGCTACTGACAAGGTTAATGATGGGAATTATGACGGTGCTTTATTGTATGGCACAGAATATGAGACCAATAACAAGAGTATAGCAACACTGGTTGATTTACATGACTCTGATGCGCCTTGTGCCGTCTGTCTCAAACCACAGGCTACCTTAACGCTCATGATTCCGGGTACGATTAATTGCCCTGCTGATTGGAATAAAGAGTATGAAGGTTTCTTGATGGGAGAACACCACAGCCATCCGTCATCACATGACGCTGCGTGTGTTGATATTGCGCCGGAGCTAAGACCTGGTTCAAATAAAGCTAACCAGAATGGGAATTTGTGGTATCCCACCGAAGCAGAGTGTGGCTCGCTACCTTGTCCTCCGTATGTACAGAATCGAGAACTCAGTTGTGTCGTTTGCACTTACTAACTACTCCAGTTTTGGGGTTCATAATTTCAGTTTTACTTTAAACCAATGATGATCGGGACATTTTTTGCCTAAATTGTTAGCTTATTGTTATTTAAGATGTTTTTTGTCAAATCAATTCGATCCCCTATTAAACATTGCGGGGGACAAACTTTTTTTTTAAATCGGATTTCTAAGAGTGTTCTATTTTTTTACAGCAAAATGTGTTCCGATTCATTATTGATTTTGTTCAAGCAATTAGTGAAATTTTTGAACCCAGAAATGTGAGGCACTTAAATAAATGAAATGGGTAGTCCCCACAAAACCAATGTAGGTGAGTTTCAATCCGACAATTAATGACAATCCACTTATGAGTCCAACCTCAATAAAATCAAGCCCATGATAACTGAACCTTTTTCAGTTATTGGGCGCGAACCGGTGGATTCATTTGTGTCACTCACTGATTTTTAAGACTTGGCGACGTGGGGACTACCAAATAAATGGGCTGAATAAACTTTGTACTGACATAATTGCGCTTCTGTAATGAAGAACGAATGTGAGGAATTTTATAGATTTCTCACTTCGCTCGAAATGGCAAAGACGGCAATGGCGCAGAATCATAGCCTAACTTCTTGATTTTTTGTTCCACCGTAAGTCGCGCAGAATTTGACGGCATTGCCGCTCAGTTTGTGATGTTGTTCAGTATAGTAAGATGACATTGAGGGTATTCCTTTTATGAGATACTTAATTGCAGTTATAACTTTATGGTTGTTGACCACCGCTTGTGTTTTTGCGGATAATTGGGGAATGACGTGGGATAAAGCTTTATGGGATAAAACTTATGTTCCTCCCCCTTCTACCTCAATGGAAAAATTTTGGTATTCTGGTGCTGCCAACAATAAGTTCCTCATTGATTTTTCCGGTAGCTTTCCAAACGTGATTTGCGGTGGAGTTCTTGACCGAGGCACTGCTACTGAAGGTAGTGCCAACTTTACGGATCCTGTTTCAGGGCAACTGAAACTATACACTGATGGGATAAAGCTCTTCAACGGGAAGACAAATAGGGTGTTGGAGAACGGGGCCAACATGGGCGGCCACGCCAGTGCTGGGGAAGTGGCGATGATTGTGCCAGTTCCGGGCACTAATCCGGACTTGTTCTATATTTTCACAAACACCACCACAAGTGTGTATTTCTCGATAGCTGATTTATCCAAAGGCCCCAACGGCACTGTCACCCTCCTGAAGCCGTTACTTGCCAGCAATACGGGTGAAGCGATTGGTGTCGTACCGCATGCCAACGGCGATGATTTTTGGGTACTGGTATTCAACACGGCAGCTAAGGTGGATGCCTACAGGGTGGATACTTCCGGAATCGCCCGTTTGCCCGTCTCATCGAACACCGGTTTTTCCGGCGCTGCTGCTCTGGGTTCTATTACTCACAGCCCAGATTACAACACACTGTCGTTGGGGTGGGGAAATGCTCGTATCGCTACGGCAAACATTGACCGCGCCACCGGAATCATTTCCAACATGTTGGTCAGAGTCACTGGGGCTGTTGGCTATGCGAGTGCTTTCTCACCGGATGGTACCAAACTGTATTACACTGATGGTACCCAAGGATATAGTGGAACGCCGTGGCAGCTTGATCTGAATACCAGCAAGTCAACCCAGTTGAGTACCACCGGTGGTTTTGGCGGTCCAAAGTTAGCACCAGATGGCAAGATTTACTGGACAAGGTACAACCAAGGTATGCTCAGTGTTGTCGAGAATCCCAACGCAGCGGGAACTAAGGCCAACTTCTCCCTTAAGGCTTTGTCTCTGAACGGCTGTACGGGTTCATATAACTTGCCAAACCAGACGGGCTCCTTCCTCAACTTTATCAAACCGATTGATTTCCACAAAACGATTGTGATGTATGGCCAGAGTGTTGGGAATCTCGATTTCGGTAACACTCTCATCAAGCTGGGGGAAATTTGGGGAACCAACTGGAATGACCTGAATGGTAATGGTATTCGCGATAACAATGAACCGGGCATAGCTGGTGTGACTATTTACTTGGATTTGAACGAGAATGGTGTGCTTGATAATGGAGACACCCGTCAAGTTACTGACAAACAAGGCAAGTACAAATTTACCAACTTAGAGCCGGGAACATACATTGTGCGTGAGGTAGTTCCTAAGGGTTATAAGCAGACATTTCCGCACAAATAAATAGCAAGCAAGCGTAGGAGGGATGCGCCAAGCGAAGTTTGGCATTTACTTCTTGCGGGGCGTATCGGGTAAGGGCTAACCACCCACCCGTATCAAGTGTTGTGGAGTGTATGTTGAAAGCATCGAATGTTTTGTCCAATGTGGTTTTGTACATCAAATTGGGCAAGTCGTTCGGTGCTTTTTTTTTATTTTTGATTCAATCTATGTATAGTACAACGGATTAACGGAATAAGCGGATTAAATCAAGGCTACCTAATAAACTAATCCGTTTATACCGTTAATCCGCTGTACTAAAGCGAAACAGAATATGCGTATTAGTATTTTTGGTTCAGGTTATGTGGGCTTAGTCACGGGCACTTGTTTAGCTGATGTGGGCAATCACGTTTTATGTGTTGATGTGGATGAACAGAAAATTGCTCGCTTGCAACAAGGGCTGGTGCCGATTCATGAGCCTGGTTTAGCATCTTTGTTAAAAACCAATCAGGCTGCGGGGCGTTTGCAATTTACCACTGATGTGGCTTTGGCAGTGGAACATGGCGAAATTCAGTGCATTGCTGTGGGTACGCCGCCTGATGAAGATGGTTCGGCTGATTTGCAATATGTGTTGCAAGTGGCTGATACTATTGGGCAATATATGACGGATTATAAAGTCATTATGGATAAATCCACTGTGCCGGTGGGTACGGCGGATAAAGTGCGGAAAACGGTAGAAGCGGCGCTTTCTGCTCGCGGTGTGGAACAGGATTTTGATGTCGTTTCTAATCCAGAGTTTCTTAAAGAAGGTGCGGCGATTGATGATTTTATGAAACCGGATCGCATTATTGTCGGTACGGATAAACCGCGCCCTGCTGAATTGATGCGCGAATTGTATGCGCCTTTTAATCGCAATAGAGATAGATTGATTATCATGGATATTCGTTCTGCGGAGTTAACCAAATACGCGGCAAATGCGATGCTGGCAACTAAAATCAGTTTCATGAATGAGATTGCGAAAATTGCTGAACAGGTGGGCGCGGATATTGAACAAGTCCGATTAGGGATGGGTTCCGATCCCCGTATTGGATTTCATTTTATTTATCCGGGAGTTGGGTATGGCGGGAGTTGTTTTCACAAGGATGTACAAGCCTTGACACACACCGCTCAACAAATTGGAGTCGAGGCGCAAATCTTACCTGCCGTTGAATCGGTTAATCTGCAACAGCAACAGGTATTATTCCAGAAGATTCAGAAGCATTTTCAAGGCGATTTACAAAATCGCCGTTTTGCCGTCTGGGGGTTAGCGTTTAAACCGAATACGGATGATATGCGCGAAGCACCGAGTCGTAGATTGATGGAGGCCTTATGGGCACAAGGCGCTTTGGTACAAGCTTATGATCCGGAAGCGTTGTCTGAAGCACGGCGGATTTATGGTGAACGGCCTGATTTACTATTGTGTGATACGCCAGAAGAGACGCTTGAAAACGCGGATGCTTTGGTTATCGTGACAGAATGGAAAGTGTTTCGGAGTCCTGATTTTAAGTTGATCAAAACCTGTCTCAAGCAACCCGTTATTTTTGATGGGCGTAATCTTTATGAACCGCAGAGAATGCGGCAGCGTGGGTTTAGCTATTATGCGATAGGGCGGGGAGATAGCTGATTTTCGTTTTTGAGTAGGTGGATGATTTGTGTTATTTTTTTGAATTGACAAGAGGGCGAACACGCAGGTTCGCCCCTACATTGCCTTTTGCCGTAATTCTCTGAAAAACCATACAAAGACAAGGGTAGACTCATTCAGCCTACCCAAGGGTGAAAGGATTAAGGATTTAGATATATAAACTGATATCAGATTCACCGGCAAATTGAAAAAAGGTTGTGGCACCGGCGTACTCGATATCGTCAATAAAATCTTTTTTATCGAAATCAAACAATTGCACCGTCATTTCACAAGCCACCATTTTGACTTCGGCTTCTAAGCACAAATCGCGCAATTCTTCGACGCTGGCAACGCCTTTTTTCTTCATCTTCGCCTTCATCATGCTTGACATCATCGCTTGCATCCCTGGCATGGCTTGCATGAAGACAGGAACGGGCATGGGCATCGGCATGGCCGGATTACCCAGTGATGTGACTTGCAAATTGAGCTTTTTCTTCAACAAAACGAGCCCGTAAAAGGTGAAAAAGATTTGTGTCTCATAGCCCAATGCGGCCGCCGTTGAGGCCAATATAAAAGGCGGATAGGCCCAATCAAGAGAGCCTTTTGTTGCGATAATCGCAAGTTTTTTGTCATCCATAGTGCTAACCCCTTGAATTGAGTGGATTATTTTTTCTTGAGGAAGAAAATGTACTTGCCCCCTTCTTCAGACGATTCCAACAACTCATTGCCCGTTTGTTTGGCAAAGGCTTCAAAATCCTTCACAGAACCGGGATCGGTTGCAATGATCTTGAGTACTTGATCACTTTCCATCCCATTGAGGGTTTTTTTCGCCCGCAGAATAGGTAAGGGGCAATTTAAACCACTGGCATCTAACTCTTGAGCGTGTTCAGGCATCTTTTATTTCCTCTTTTAAATTAAGTTATTCTCAGTCTACAATTAAATAATTAGTATTGTGTTTATTCACTGATTTAATCGTATTTTATGGAATTCAATAGCACTAAATACTATTATGTTAGTCTTAATGGTTGTGATGAAAAGGTGATCAGTACAGAAATCGTACTGACCAAAT
>QNEL01000159.1 GCA_003645185.1 Candidatus Parabeggiatoa sp. nov. 3 | reverse complement strand
CGTTTTTTTCAAGCTCTACTTGATGCAGAAAATGTGCTTTTTGAGGATATAGAGCGCATTAAGAAAGTTATAGAATGGTATAAGCTTGGTGCTGATTTTGCTGATGCTATGCACTTAGCAACCTGTGGTAAAGCAACTCTGCATACTTTTGATCGGGCTTTTTGCAAAACCGCACGTCAAGCTAATTTAACCCCTAAAATTCAGATTATAGAAACTCAAAAATAGAAGCCTGACTATTTATTAGGCATAAACCTTCATTGGGACTTTGGGTGGTATGTTGTGATTACTCAAGTGACTACAGATTCTAACCCGTAAATGACCTGACAAATGTTAGTCACTTGGTTGGGGGGCTAAAAACCAAGAAGAAGGTGAAGAAAACCCACGCTTTTTATGGCTAACGCTGTGGGCTACTGCTCTACTCGGCGGAGGTGTGGCTTTGCTTTTTAATCTATTCCCAGAAATGATTATTAACCTTTTATTTGGCAAACAGTATGTTGAGTCAGCCCCGTTATTACAAATAATCAGTATCGCAATGGCCTTATTTGCACTGTGTCAGGTACTTTTCATATATAACCTCGCCCACTTTCGTTATGGTTTCCTATGCTTTTTAGCCGGCGGCGTTGGCTTATTGTATTCGCTGAACCACTTTTTCCATGACACACCATTGATAATCGCGCAGATTTTGTTATTATCGACAGGCCTTATTTTTATAGGGAGTTTGGGATGGCATGTTGTGAGTTGTCGAGTGAAACTGTAGAATAGTACAACGAATTACGGGGATAAACGAATTGAGAAAATAAGAAATAAAGTTTCTCAATACTGAAACACTGCGTTACAAATCAGGAATTACAAAATGAGCGATACATATCAAGTTGAAAACAATGCAATTGATGGAGAGGATAATATGGGTTCTTTGTATCACAGTAATGCCCAAATAAAAATTGGTAGCTTGCTTGATCAAGAAGGTCGTTTCTTTGTAGCAACGGAATTGAGCCTAGATATTAGCCAGCAGGATATTAGCGAGTATCGGCTTGATGCTAAGGATGAACTCAAACCAGATATTTGCGCTTATGTAGAAGCACCAGTTGTACCAAGTAAAGAAGATGATATTGTAAAAGTCTCTAAAATGCCTGATTTGGCAATTGAAATACTATCGCCTCGTCAAGCTGTTAGTTATCTCATTAGGAAAATAAAAGCCTATTTTGAGCTTGGTGTTAAATCGTGTTGGTTAGTAATGCCTTCTTTGTACGAAGTTCGAGTTTTTTCTCAACCACATTCTTATAAAACTTTTGATACCCAAAGAAATACTGATATTATTGACGATATAATGGATATTAATTTACCCATTGATAAAGTGTTCGTAAGATACAAAACCATTGCGACTAAGTAAGTTTTGAGGAACTAAAATTGTCAATAGTTGAACAATTATGGTCGCGCTTAAATCCGAGTGTCAAGATGGTGAGGTTTTTACAAACCAATTTTCTGATTGTCATCATTTTAAACTCAGGTAATTTCTTTAGCTATGCATTCCAACTTATAGTTGCTCGCTCACTACCCGCCGCCGATTATGGCAGTTTTAATGCCCTAGTTTCTTTTAGAACAATGGTATTATCATCGCTATTAATCGGTGTTATACCTTTTATTATTACTCGCTACACTGTTCGCCTGAGCGCGTTTGAGCCGGTAAAAATGCTGATATGGAAATTTTCCCAAGGATTATTTTTAATTGGCATAGTTCTTCTTCCCCTTGGTTTACTAATACTGCCTTGGTTAAAATCCTACCTACATATCACCTCAACTATACCCATCTTAATTACCATTATTACTGCGGTATTCAGCTTATTTGCACCAATATTGTCAGCTACGCTACAAGGATTACACCGAGTAATTGCCCTTAGTTGGGTTGGAACCGGTTCAACAATAATACGGGTAATACTCGCCTTAATTTTAGTTACTTGGCTAGGTTGGGGGATTAATGGTGCGTTGTTAACCTGTTTGATTACTGTAGTTATGACGCTAGGGGCTTATTTATGGTTATTATATGATGTCTTACGACAACCATTAGCACCGTTACCACCGGGTATATTTCGAGAAATGGCACGCTATGCTGTACCCGTTGCTCTCTTTACGATATTCAACTCGTATGTCAATAACATTGATTTGGTTTTGGTTCAACACTATTTACCTGAAGAGTCTGGATTTTATGCTACCGCGACGATTTTAGGCAAAATTGCTGTGCCTTCTGTATTGGTAATCGTACTCTTCCCCGAAGCCGCTAAAAACCAAGAAGACGGTGAGGAAAACACACGATTTTTATGGTTAACGCTTTGGGGTACTGCCTTACTTGGCGGAAGTGTGGCTTTGCTTTTTAATCTATTCCCAGAAATGATTATTACCCTTTTATTTGGTCAACAGTATGTTGAAGCAGCCCCGTTATTACAAATAATCAGTATCGCAATGGCATTACTGGCATTGTCTAATGTGATTTTCACCTACAACCTCGCCCACTTTCGTTATGGTTTCCGGTGGTTTTTAGCTGGCGGCGTTGGCTTATTGTATTCGCTAATCCACTTTTTCCATGACACACCATTGATAATCGCGCAGATTTTGTTATTATCGACGGGCCTGATTTTTATGGGGAGTTTGGGATCAATGTTGTGAGTTGTCGAGTGAAACTGTAGAATAGTACAACGAATTACGGGGATAAACGAATTGAGAGAGGTAAACTGATGAAAATCAACACCATAACTATCGAAAATTATAAATCTATCAAGAATTTAGATAAATTACCCTTAACCAATCTCAATATTTTGGTGGGTTCTAATGGTGCTGGGAAATCAAATTTGATTTCTTTTTTTAAACTGCTTAATAAAATTATTGAAAAACAACTGAAACCCTATAGTGTTGAACAAGGTATTGATAAATTACTGTACTTTGGGCTTAAACAATCACAATTGATTTTCGGAGAAATTGATTTCGGAAATAACAAATATCGTTTCAAACTTAAACCCGCAAATGAAGGATTTTTATTTATTGATGAAGAAGAAAGTTATTTTAATCATTGGCACCCTATAGGCAGGGCCAATGAAGAAACCAAATTGTATGATAGCAAAGGTGTTTCTGGCTCTCTCATAGAGGCCTTAAAATTATGGAAAATTTATCATTTCCATGACACCAGTTCAACATCTGCTGTGAAACAATATTGTCATATCAATAATAATAGAAAGTTAGCATTTGATGCCGGTAATTTAGCCGCCTTTTTGTACAAGCTAAAGCAAACTGATGAATTTAGCTTTAATCGCATAGAAGAAACTATCAAACTGGTTGCGCCCTATTTTGACCGATTTATTTTGGAGCCGAATGTGCTTAATCCGGAAAAAATCAAATTAGAATGGCAACAAAAGGGAAGTGACAATTACTTTGATGCCTTTAGCTTATCTGATGGTACACTTAGATTTATTTGTATAGCAACGTTGCTTTTACAGCCCAATTCGCCGGATACCTTAATAATAGATGAACCGGAATTAGGTTTGCACCCGTATGCGATTTCTGTGTTAGCTTCCTTAATCAAAGCTTTTTCAAACGAGAAGCAAATCATTGCATCAACCCAATCCGTCACTTTACTTGATTACTTTGAACCGGAAGAAATCATAGTCGCTGATAAACAAAAGAATAGTTCCGTTTTCAAAAGATTATCAAGCCATGAACTAAAAGAATGGATTGCAGAATATGCTATGGGAGAAATATGGGAAAAGAACATTATTGGTGGTAGGCCATGAAAAAATTTTTGATATTGGTTGAAGGGCAAAGAGAAATTTATTAAAGAACTTTTAGTGCCCTATTTTGAGAACAAATCAATATACATTGTTCCGATAATCATTAGCACTTCAAGAAGCAAAAGTGGCTCAAAATATAAAGGAGGTGTTGTTAGTTTTGGGCAAGTTAAAAGTGAACTTTTAAAACTTCTAAAAGACTCCAGTGCCAGCATGGTAACCACTATGATTGATTATTATGGACTTGATCATTCCTTTCCGGGTAAAGGCGATACCAATATTCCGAGCCATTTATATGAGAAAATACAATTTTTAGAAAACGGTTTTAGCAATGAAATCAAACACAGCAAATTTCGTCCCTATTATCAACTACATGAATTTGAAACTTTATTATTTTCGGATCAAGAGGGTTTCGCATCAGTCTTAAAAAAAACGAATGAAATACAAAGTATTTTTAGACATTTCAGTAATCCAGAAGCGATAAATGATAATAAAGAAACGGCCCCTTCAAAGAGAATATTAAAAATCTATCCTGAATACCAAAAGGTAACGGATGGAATAATAATCTCAAAGAAAATAGGTATTGAAAAAATGAGACAAAAATGCAATCACTTCAATGATTGGATAAGCTCTATGGAAAAAATGGGCTAGTTTTTTTCCATGACACACCGCTGAGAATCGCGCAGATTTTGTTATTATCGACAGGCCTTATTTTTATAGGGAGTTTGGGGTCAATGTTGTGAATAGTCACAGTACAACTCATTACGGGATTTAGCTAATAAATTTTACTCTTTGCACCAAATTAAAGAAAACGCTAAAGACGCAAAAGGCGCAAAAGACGCAAAAGTAGTCAAGAAAAGCTCAATCACGCTTCAAGCTCAAAAATTTAATCAACTCTGGAAATAACCAACCATTAAAGAAAACGCGCTTTTTTGCAACAAACGCTAAAGACGCAAGAGTAGTGATTTCTGGCCCTGGTAAGGCCGTTATCAGTAAATACAATAGACTAAACGGATCAAAACATTGAAGGTTATGGAAATTCTCAATTTCGGTTTAATGTGTGTTTTGAAAAAATTGTCTAAATCAGGCAAGGTTTTTGTGTTCATACCTATGCTGTGGTCAAATTGGATAAATGGTATTAAAAATGAACTCATGTAGGGTGAGCAACATCTTGCTCATTTTTTTAAAGAGAGGAGCGTATAGTGCCATTATCTCGGTTTAATCTTGCTGTACAAGTTCTTTCAAAAAATGGGAAAACAAATATACGAATTCTAAGGAACTGGGCGCAAAGCAAAGGATGGGTTAAAAAACCAAGAAATGATGGGCCTGAAGTGTGGGGACTTCAACAAAATGATATATTTTCTTGGCGACTCAAAATAAAACCAGAAGTCAGTACAAGACAGGGTTTAGAAAGTAGCAGTCAAAAACCTAGATTTGATGCTAGATTAAATGATAAAGGAATCTATATTAATCCTTTCACTGGACAAACTGGCAATCGATCGGTGGGTACACACCTAGAACTTGAGTAAGTTGTTTAAGTTAATGAACGGAGGAAAAATAAAATGCAAACGCTTGAACAAGTGCGGAAATTGGCAGCTATCTTGGTGGATTCCACCGCCACCCTCACAGAAAAAGATGATGCAGCAATCAATTTGGGTGAATTTGACGAATCAGAAGCCTTAACCGCTCTCATCGTAGCTGCACAATCTGAGAAAGTAGAAGAAATGGTTTTAGCTTCAATTGGAGAATCAATTGCTCAGATATGGATAAGATTAGATAACTTTGATTCAATGATATTCAATCAACTTCCCAGAGGGGCGCAAAGAGAAGCTCACTCATTAATACAAGCAAATCGCTCTGAATGGCTTCTCAATGAAAAACGGTCGAAAATAACAGTGAGACTAGCCCATACACGAAACCAAAAGAATTTAGTTGCCCAGTTATGGTGTGAAAACGAACAATGGGGCGAAATTTCACATAAACAAGGAGAGTTGGAACTTGACATTTATCCAAAGTCAAATGGTCATCCTTGGAATTTAAAATATGAAGAAGTCGTAAATGTGATTACTGAAGTTAAGGATAAATTACCGGAACTGGCTAATTATTCTCCTCGTGCTTACTATGAACATCGTGTAACCGCAGCGTAGAGTACAAACAGTTTATTGGGATAAACGGATAATGTCTGATATATCATTATAAATGGGCTAGTATTTTCAGCGGAGAACATTAGCCACGGAACTACACGGAAAGCACGGAATATTTCAGTGTTTTCCGTGTCTTTCTGTGGTAAAAAGGTTTTCGTTATGTTTGTAGCAAATTAAAGAAAACGCGCTTTGACGCAAAGGGCAACCACAAGGGATTGCCCCTACAACCGCGCCCGTAGGGGCTGCCCGATCGTGTTCGCCCTCACCCACTTGCTTCACCTTCAATTAACATCATATAAAATCATGCCAATAAAAAGCTTGAATATAGAAAATTTTACCCTTTTTGGAAAGGAAAAATTAATCTTTTCTAATGGTTTGAATATCATTATCGGTGAGAATGATACGGGCAAAAGCCATTTGCTTAGATTATTATATGCTTTAATTGAAAGTAATAATCTCGTTATCCAACTGAAAGCCGATAATAAAAGGTATTTGTTACGAAAGTCTATTCCACAAAAATTGATTGATATTTTCAAACCGGAAGAATTAGCTCATTTAATTAAATATGGGCAAAACAAGAGTCATATCCAAATTGAGTTTACGGAATACAGCATCAAGTTTAATTTGACACAAAAAACTAAAATTCAAGTCAATATTGATAAGAATGATACACCAAAAAATTTAATTAAACAGGATAGTTTATTTATTCCGACTAAAGAAATTTTATCTTTTTATGAAGGTTTTATGTCTCTTTATCTGACGCGACAAATCCCTTTCGATGAAATTTATTATAATTTAGCTAAAACATTAGGTTTATTGGTGTTGAAAGAGATTTCAAAACAGTCGCCAGAAAAACAAATTTTAAACCGTTTGGAAACCGTATTGAAGGGTAAACTCTTATTGGAGAAAGGGCGAGTTTATTTATTATATAGAAATGGCAAACAATTGGAAATTTCATTAGTTGCAGAAGGATTGAGGAAAATTGGAACACTTTCACATTTAATTGCGAATGGCGCGTTGAATAAAAATAGTATTTTGTTTTGGGATGAACCGGAATCTAACTTAAACCCGAAATTAGAGAAATGGCTCAAGTTTTAGTTGATTTATCCTCTATTGGTGTGCAAATATTTCTCAAGACACATAGTTTATTCTTAATCAAAGAATTTGAAATTTTAAGAGAAGTGAATACCAAAATTAAATATTTTAGTTTGGGATTTGATGTCGAAAATAATGTGCGATTTTCTCAAAGTGGAGATATCGAAGGTTTAGATGATTTAGTGATTTTAGATGAAAATTTAAATCAGAGTGATCGATTTATGAATAAGATTGATTAAAGTTTATGCCAATTATTGAGGGAAAGTTAATATTTAATTTTGATTGTGAAGCTATCAAATTTGATGAGAGTACCTTTTACCGTAAACATTTTAGTCGAATGATTAATGGTATTAAGGCCGTTGATATACTTGCCGTCAATAAGGAAATAGGTTATTTGATTGAAATAAAAGACTATACTGCTCCTAATACAAATAATTTAACAATGAAAGAATTGCGTTTTTGCGCGCAAAAACTGGGGCAAAAAAAACCTGATAGAACGCTGATTGTACTGATTGTCATGATTTACGCTGATTAATGATTAATATTAGTCATGTTTAACCTCAATCTGACTACTACAATTTTTTGAAAAAATCGTATTTCTATACTGATCAACATTTTCACAAATTTGATTTCTGTTCAGTATATTAATGTTTGTTAACGATAAATGAATCGGAAACGGTATCATGGGATTTAGTCACTTTAAAACAGAAATAGAGGTGGCAAAAAGGTTTAACCTTAAAACAGATAGTAAACCTGTTGTAAAAACATTACCTCTCGAAAATATACCAGATTACAAATTTGATGAAATAAAAGAAAACTTCAAAGATCCTTTAAGTTTTCTATCTGAGGCGGCTACCTGTGAGGATATTATCAAACCTATATTAAAAGTTCTTGATAAGTGTTATCCTAATTTTCGTGTTTGGTCGCATATAAGCTATAATGTCGATCCAGATAATGATCTTTCTGGTACGCCAGACTTTCTAGTCGCACCGACAACTGAAATACGTGGTGAGTTTGGTGTACCTCCTCTGTGTGTGGTAGAGGCTAAAAAGGCTGATTGGGATCAAGGGTGGGCACAAGCATTGGCCGAAATGTATGCCGCATCAATACAAGGTGCGACAATGTGCTATGCAGTTGTTACCACTGGTGAAGATTGGCAGTTCGGTCAGTTTGACAGGGAAAATGTCTTGTTTATCAAACAGATGAATAAGATATCCGTTTTAGATGATAATGATGAGCCAGGCAATCTACAGAAATTATTTGATACCTTAAACTGGCTGTTTGATAAAGCGAGTCAGGTTGAAATTATTAAATAAAAAGCAGTCGTAGTCACATTAGCCACGGAACCACACGGAAAGCACGGAATATTTCAGTGTTTTCCGTGTTTTTCAGTGGCAAAAAGGAACAAATGCACTCATTATGGAATCAGCAAAACTTAATTTTAATATTCGTTTAGCCATTAGGCATTCTCTTAGAGTTTTATATGCAAGAGAGAAGATGAAGGATTTCTTTCCTTTGACAACTCTCTCAGAATATAAAAATCTATCTGATGAAGAGATAGAACATATCGATCAACTTGTCTATAGATTTCAAAAACTGCAAGATGATATGGGAACCAAACTCTTCAAATCTGTGGTAGCCAATCTAGGTGAAACCGAGGTTTTTAATAAGCCTATTTTGGAAATCTTAAATACCCTGAAAAAATATGGCGTTATTAGTGATGATGTTAATTGGCAAACCATGAGAGAAATTAGAAACTCTCTCGCTCACGAATATTTAGACGATATCAATAGTGATAGAGCACTTCTCAATTATCTTTTTGAAACCAAGAGCTTAGAACTGATTCAGATATTTAAAGACATTTTAGATTACATTAAAACTAATCTGTATTCAAACCTAGACGAAGGCACCCAAATTGAGATAAATAGATTTTATGAGACTCTCGCAAAATCAGATTTCAGCGATTCTAAAGACTAAAGAAGCGTTTTTTCCCCATGCTAAAATTTATCTATTTGGCAGTCGAATTGATGATTCCAGAAGTGGTGGAGATATTGATTTATACATCCAGTCTGAAGAAAGCGTTTTGGATGGCGTTAAAAAAAGAATTGATTTCTTAGTGATGCTTAAATCTTTAATAGGAGATCAAAGAATAGATGTTGTTTTAGCCGATCAATCACAAAATAGATTAATCGATCAAATCGTCAAAAAAGAAGGCATATTACTTGATTGATGTTTTGGTATGCTATTAATTATTCGAGACGCACGGCAGTGCGTCTCTACTATGCCCATTTGTAGTTCATCCATTTACGTTATTAATTAAATTAATATTGTCAATTTTATTTGATAACGCAAGAGGCGCAAGCAAGCGTTTAACAGTGTCTTTTGCGTCATTTTTTCGCTGGAAAGGGGAGTCAATTTTTTCAATGCAATCTAAATTCATTGGCAGGGTTGAAGCGCATTTTGAGGGCTTTACTTTAATTGAATTGCTTGTGGTATTACTTCTGTTCAGTTTACTGGCGGGTTTGGCTATACCGCGTTTAACGACGATGTATGATAGTACACAAGCGGCTTATGAACGTGATGAGGTGTTGGCGCGTTTAGGCGAGTTGGGCTATTTGGCTTTTCAACAGCGTCGTGATTTTAGTTTAGTGAGTTATCCGCCTGATGATCAAGAGCAGCCTGATGATATTCCACTGGAATTGCCAGAGGGGTGGCAAGTTCGCGCTGAGGCGCCGATTCGTTTTTTTGCAAATGGGGCCTGTCAGGGGGGGCTTGTTTATCTAACTCATGAAGGCCAAACTTTTGAGCTAGAATTGAAAGCGCCTTTTTGTAAAGCGCGCAGGTAAATTTATGATATTGCTTGAAAAGAGTACAACGGATTAGCGGAAAAAACGGATTAGTTTATGGGTTGTTTTGAGTTAATCTGTTTATGAGTTCAATGCGTTGTACTGGCTATGAATTGAAAGCGCCTTTTTGTAAACCGCGCAGGGTAAATTTATGATATTGCTTGAAAAGAGTACAACGGATTAGCGGAAAAAACGGATTAGTTTATGGGTTGTTTTGAGTATAATCTGTTTATGAGTTCAATGCGTTGTACTGGCTATGAATTGGACCGCCTTTTTGTAAACCGCGCAGGGTAAATTTATGAAACTGCCTGAAACAGAAAATCAATATATCGAATTTAAAGCAGAGCAGGTTTCGTCTAGCGTGATGGCGGAAGAAATCGTTGCTTTTGCGAATGCTGAAGGGGGAGAAATCTGGCTGGGTGTTGAAGATGATCGGAAAGTAGCGGGCTTATCACGTTGTTATGAAGAATATGTGATGAATATTGGTCGCACGGGTGTGATGCCGCCGATTATTCTGGGCTACCAGGAATACGTTTTTGATGGGCAGCGTGTTGCTCGTATTATCGTGCCTAAAGGGGTTGATAGGCCCTATTATACTTCTAAAAATCGCTATTATATCCGAGTCGGTTCGACTAAACGTATTGCTTCTAGGGAAGAGTTGATTCGCTTGTTTCAGGCCTCTGGCCTGTTTCATTACGATATCATTGAGCTACAGTTAGCGAGCGAGAGCGATTTGAATTATTCTGAAATCTCTGATTATTTTACGCGCTATCAAATTGAGTTTACGACAGAAAGTGAGTCTGAAAAGCGGCGTTTGCTTCAAGCCAGTGATGTGCTTGGAAAGCAAGCGCATCCGACTGTAGGTGGCTTGTTGATATTTGGTATTGCTCCTGAACGGTTTTTACCACAAGCAGGTATTGCTTTTGCCCATTTTAAGGGCTGTGAAATGAATGCGGATTTGTTGGATAAAAAATTTTTTGGCGGTAATTTGCCAAGGCAGGTGGATAATACTTTGGCTGCGATTAAGGCTAATTTGCCTATTGCGTCAACTTTGCAAGGCACTAAACGGGTTGAATCGCCTCACTATTCGGATAAGGTTTTTCGCGAATTGTTGGTGAATGCTTGTGTGCATCGCAATTATAGTATTACTGGATCGCAGATTCGTGTTTTTTTGTTTGAAGATCGGATCGAGTTTATCAGTCCAGGTAGATTGCCTAATACGGTTACCGTAGAAAAACTGATTGTCGGTACGAGCTATGCGCGTAATCCGTTATTGGTTCGCTTTATGGAAAACTTGGGTTATATGGATAAGTTGGGAAGAGGTTTGCCGATGGTTTATCGCGAGGCTAAAATGTTGGGCAGAAATATTGATTTTATTGATGAAGGCGAGGCGTTTCGGGTGATATTGGAGATTAAGGGCGAATAGCCCTACATTGATTATGATGAATCAACGAGGATTTACTTTACTTGAGGCGATTGTGGCTTTGGTGTTGATCGCGACGACGGGTATGGCTTTGTTGAGCTGGATCAATACGAATCTGATTACGCTTAGTCGTGTTCAAGAAGCCCATCAACGCAATGAGGCTATACGCAGTGCTTTAACGTTTATGGATACGGTTAATCCGTTGGAAAGGCCGCAAGGTGAGGAAACGGTGGGTATTTATAAATTCCATTGGCAAGCTCTGGCGATTGAGTTACCTAAAGATGGTGTGAGCATTTTGGGCGATATGAGCTTATTTCAAGTGGGTTTATATGAGACTGAGGTGGAAGTGAGTTTAGAGGATAGGCTGTTGTCACGTTTTACTTTGCGTCAAGTGGGCTTTGATCAAGTGCATCAGTTTGATTTGGGATTTTAAAAAAAGCTTTTTCAACATGCAAGGCTTCATGTTTTTGCGCGCAAAAACATGAAGCCTTGCATAGAGAACACAGAGGCCCACAGAGGGCCACAGAGTATGAACAATAAACGCGGTTTTACGCTTTTAGAAATGCTAGTCGTTTTGATATTGGTTGGTTTTATCAGTACTCTGTTATTGCAAGGATTTTCTTATGTGTTACATTTGCGTTTCCGATTTCTTGTGCAATTAGATGATGTGCAACAGGGTACCCTTCAAGAGCATTGGTTTCGCAGTACGACGGCCGCGATTGTGACGGATTACAAAAACGGGGAGTCTATATTTCAAGGTAAGGAACGTGAATTGAGTGGTTTAACCTTGGCGGCTTTGGATGCGACATTGGGTGTGCCTACTCCGTTCATTTGGCAATTGGATTATTCTGATGGCTTCATGGTATTACGTTATCAAAATAGCCTGGGGGAAAAGTGGGAGGTGGCGCGTTGGTTGGGAGATGAAGGACATTTTCGCTATATGGCAAGAGATGGAAAATGGCATGATCAATGGCCGCCTCAATTTGGTACGAGTCCACCACAAATTCCGCGTGTTATTCTATTATTGGGTAAACGCCGGCAATCGCGGATAACTTGGATAGTCAAACTGGCTGAGCATGATGCGACTCGAATTGATTATCGTTTGGAAGATTGGTAAGAAAAAGGTTTATATACTTTTTAATGAAGATGGTGGGCAACAAAAACACGTTACCCACCCTACATATTTTAATGAAATGGGGCCGGCAACAAAAACACGTTACCCACCCTACATATTTTAATGAAGTAACAAACTTTTTAATGAAGATGGCCGGCAACAAAAACACGTTACCCACCCTACATAAAATTTATTGAGTATATTAATGATGCGGCACTTTCAAAAAGCTTTTGTTTTGGTTACCACGCTATGGATTTTAGCGATCCTTACTATTGCTGCCAGTTTTTTCGCGTTATGGACTCAACGTACTGTGGCGCTGGTGCAGGCGAACCAAGATGATGTAGAAGGCGAACTTGATATGTTGAGTACTCAGGCAAGTCTGATTTATTTGTTGACTACTCAACGCATGACGATTGCGGGCCTGACGCTGCCTAAAGATGAAACGACTGAGGATCCGGCTGACGAATTTAATACGAAAAATAGCTTTTGGGGAGAGGATAGTATTCTGTCTAAGGGGGGAGAATTGGCCGTGGATGATCGGCCTTATTTGGGTTATGGCAAAGCGTATTTTGCTTTGCAAGATGAGGCGGGTTTGTTGGGTATTAATTTGGTGTCTGATCCGATAATCATCCGCTTTTTGGGCCTATTGGGGGTGGATGATGATTTACAGGGGCCTTTAATTGCTAAATTCAAAGATTATATTGATCCGGATGATTTGCATCGGTTGAATGGGGCCGAAGCCCATCACTATGAAAAACGGGGGTTGCGGCCGCCCAGTAATCACTATTTGATCAATCCAATGGAAATCAAACGCATTTTTGATTGGGCTGATCAACCCAGTTTATGGGAAAATGATCGTTTGGGGCAATTAACGAATACGGTATTGGGTGCTTTGCCTAATTTTAATACGGCACCTTCTTTGGTATTACAGGCCGTTTTTAATATGACACCTGAGAATGCGGAACGCATGATTCAAATACGTCAAAGTATTCCTTTTTATAGCTTGAACACGGTTAATCAAATTGGGGGGGTGAATTTGAATATGGATCCGGTTGATCTCAATTTTTTTCCCTCTTATTATTTACGCTTAACACTGTGGTATGAAGGCGCACAACGTATGCGTCAAGTGCATTTGCAATTAACGCATAGGGCCGATGGCTTAAAACCGTGGCAGGTTGAATATAGTTTAGAACAGCAGTTATTGCCGAGTTATACACAAACGCCGCCTAGTCGTACTCGATCAATTTTATTTTGATGATAAAAAAACCTTCAACACAGAGTTCACAGAGAAACACAGAGTTACACAGAGTTTTAAACTACTTCTGAACTTTTCTATAAAAAAAACCATAAAAAAACCTTCAACACAGAGTTCACAGAGATACACTGAGTGACACAGAGTTTTAAACTATTTCTGAACTCTTGAACTCCTGAACTCTTTATAATACCATGTCAAAACGTCCAGTTTCTTCTCAACGCTATTTACAACGACGCGATGATCTCGTTACACCTAAGGGCAAGAGAGGCCGTCGTGGTGAATGGGTTATATCACGGGCCTTGTGTCATTATCGACTGTTTTCTTTGAGCGATATTCCGAACGCGCGTCGAGACAGTGTCTTGCAAATGAAAATTCAACAATGGAGCCCTTTCGCTGAATCTGGCTGCTATTATGTGTGGCAGGATGATCAAGTACATGTTTGGATTTGGGATAAACAACTGCAGCAAAATTTGCTGACGGAAGTCGGCCTGAAAACGGTTCATAGTTTACCTGAAACTGTGCTTCTTCCCCGTTTGGCAGAAGATGGGGTACAACTGCTTCAGTGTTTAGAAGGGTTTGAAGGGCAAGTTTGGAAAAAGGGGGTATTAGTCGCTAGTCATTGGTGGCGTCAAATACCACAACCTAAACAATGGTTGAATTTCCAACGTCGTCATAGCCTTTCGGCCACTGATACTCTCCCGACACCGATTGAAGATGTGTTACTTGATCGGCCTTGGGGAAAGACTAAAGCGTCTTTCAGTCGATTAAATGTGTTTAATGAATCAATATGGGTGACTTTGGGCGCTGTTGTTTTTGCTGTGTTATTGACATGGCAAACGGTTAGCATTTTGAAATGGCAACAAGCCCAGACTACAGTGCTAACTCAGATCGATGAATTGAACGAGCGTATCGCGCCCATTTTGGCGAGTCGTACTCAAACTTTGGCCGATAAACAACAATTAGATCAATTATTGGCCTTCAATCCTTATCCTACCCAATTGGAATTGATAACAAAAGTGGCTGAACAGTTGCCTCTGAAAGAGGCTAAATTGGTAGAATGGTTTTTTCAAAATGGGGAATTACGTTTTACTGTTGAAGCCAAGAAAATCGATCCGACTTTTTACGTGAAACTCTTTCAAAACATTCCTTTGTTTAAGGAAGTCAATGCCAAAACCAAAACGGGGCGAAATAAAGCTAAGCAAATTATGTTGAATGTGCAGCTTTGAAAACAGAGTACAACGGATTTACGGTTTCAACGGATTATCTTTCAACTCACACGGCTATATATCCGCTTCTTCCGTAAATCCGCTGTACTAAGTAGGTACGCAAAAGTTTATTAACATTTTGTCGGGGCTGGGTGGGCAGTGGTGGGCTGCAAAAACACGCTACCCACCATTTCACGCGCTTTGTTTCGCGGAGCGAAACTTTAGCGTGAGGGTTTTGTCAATCCGTTAATACCGTCAATCAGTGGTGGGCAGCAAAAACACGCTACCCACCCTACAGAAAATGTTAAAAAAATTTATGCGTACCTACTTACTAAGGGTTT
>QNEL01000158.1 GCA_003645185.1 Candidatus Parabeggiatoa sp. nov. 3 | reverse complement strand
AGCAAATACAATGGCAACAACGACACAGCAGGCTTTAACTACCGCGACGGGGTCTGTTAAAGTTTTTCTTCTGGCCCATCCAGTGGGAGTAGCGATTGTTGGTGGGGCTATCGTCGGTGCGGGGACTTACTATCTGATGAAGAAGTTCTTAAACAAAAAAGAAGAAGAACCTGCCACCGCTTAAGGTCAATTTTAACAATCTGAATTGGAATGGGCCGAAGTTAAGCATTTTCTAAAACATTAGGCTGATTCTCGAAGGTTCTTCAATTAGGCCCATTCTGAGTCAGACTATTTAACTCGGAATCGGAATAGGCAGATGTTCAATTCTGCCTATTCTGAGTCAGACTATTTCACTGTTGAATTGGAATAGGCAGAAGTTAATACTTTTCTAATTAGGCTGATTCGCGAAGGTTCTTCAATTAGGCCCCTTCTGAGTCAGACTCTTTAAACATTCGAGAAAGGAATATGGAAACAGAATCAAGTCAGACAGATGAAACCCCAGCCACGCCCATGGAAGAAAACCTTCAACAACGGGTTGAGAGAGCGGATGAAGCCCATGAGATGGTAAAACAATACACCTTGGGTTCTATCGCAATAGCAGCAGTGCCATTCCCATTAGTGGATCTGGCAGCCGTAACCGGACTTCAAGTCAAAATGGTACATAGCATTGCTAATCACTATGAAGTGCCCTTTTCTCAGACTATGGTGAAATCAATGATAGCCGCTCTAACGGGTGGTGCGTTAAGTGCTACAACGGCTACATCCATTACGAGTTTGGTAAAAGTGGTACCGTTTTTTGGACAAATTGCAGGCTTTCTTGGTGGGGCTGTCATGTTCGGAGCAACTTCTTATGCCATTGGTAAGGTATTCATTGAACATTTTGAATCCGGTGGTACTTTCCTTGATTTTGATCCTGAAAACATGAAGGCACATTTTCAACAACTGTTTGAAGAAGGACAACAGTTTGCCACACAAGCCAGCAAATAAAGGGATATCTCATTCCCCGCTAACTAGCGGGGATTCAAAAGTGACGACATTAACTAACCCCCCATGGGATGGAAAATCAGCACCATTCACCCGTCTTGAAGAGCCGCTCGCTCATTACCTCAATCTTTGCCTAGAAATCACTTGCAACGATCAATGATCACTCTAACTTCTCTCATTTCGACTTATGTATAACGATGAGGGGACTACCCTCAATGCCACCTTCGCCTTCGCCTGGGCGAACACGCAGGTTCGCCCCTACAACCACTAAATAACTGTTGTTTTGTAGGGCAAACCTGCGTGTCTGCCCCTGCGTGTCTGCCCCCTGCGTGTCTGCCCCCCTGCCTGTCTGCCCGATACTTAATTAATGGCATTGGGACTACCCTGGGGCACTCTCAAAAATCCCTTTTCTGCTTAATCAAAGGCAACAAAGCATTGCCTATACCAGCAATGGCACTGATATTGTAGAACATCATGGCATTGAGAATACCAAAATGTAGAAAAAATATGCCACCCATACAAAGCACACCAGGTACAAGTGTTGTTGCTAAACCGGTTTTTTGATTGGTATCAAAATCTTGAGCAAGTTCAAAGAAATGGTCAAGTTTCGCGATAGTTTGATCCATCAAAATAACCTGGGCGCTGTCAGTAGCCACTGTCGAAGCACCACGCAAGGAAATCGACACATTAGCTTTTTTGAGAGCAATGGAATCGTTGATCCCATCTCCTACAAAACAGACTGATTGACCTTGTTGTTGCAGTTGCTCAATTTTGTTCGCCTTATCTTGTGGCAAAGTATTGGCAAAATAGTGGTCAATACCCAGTTCTTCGGCTAACTGTTTCGTAGGCTGTTCATGATCTCCAGAAATAATATATAGAGATAACTTGCGTTGCCGTAACTGACGAATAATGTGTTTGGCTTCAGGCCGAATCGTCGGCTGCAATTCAAGCATCCCGCCTAATTGCTGATCAATAGCGACATAAACCGTTGAGTAGCCCTGTTTATGGCTAGACTCTTGTAGCATACTTATATCAGCCGGTATGATAATGCCTTCCATCTCCATAAAACGGATACTGCCCACTCGAATGAGTTGACCCGTTATTTTAACTTTGATTCCGTACCCGATTTCATATTGACTGTCATCAATCTCTGGCAAATTTAAAGTACGCTCGCTGGCAGCCTGAAGAATGGCTTTCGCAATCGGATGACTTTGTTTGTATTCAGCCGCCGCCGCATAAGTCAACAAGTCATTTTCTTTAACCCCATTGCACGTATAAATCTTACCCAGATGGGGTTGTTCCAATGTCAGTGTGCCTGTTTTGTCAAAAACGACTGTGTCCACCTGATTGAGCAATTCCAAAGATCGTCCATCTTTGATGAGAATACCACCCTTAGAGGCTAAATTAAGAAAGTTCAACATGCCAATAGGGTTTATAACCTTTATGACTTCGGCAAAATTGGAACTGAAAACAGCTACTGAACTATAACGTCCTAAAGTCAATAAGGCTAAAGTGCCGGCAGCCAACGTTGGCAAAACCGTTTTTTCAGCCACTTTCTCGCCTCGTGTTTGGAGGGATAATTCAAAGTGAGAGGTGTGATTTATGATTTCACCAATTTGGGCGGCAATCGTTTCAGTGCCCGTTTTTTCAACTTGAATATAAATTCGACCTGTCAAGACAATGGAAGCGGCAAGCACTTTTTCCGCAACGCCTTTTTCGTAAGGTTGGGCTTCACCTGTAAGCGCATGTTGATCTATAGTAGCCATCCCTTCAGTAATAATGCCATCTACCGCTATGATTTCCCCAGCATTGGCCACAATAATATCACCTACACACAATTCATGGAGTGGGATTTCGAGTTCAGTCCCCTCTTTGAGCAACCAAACAGAACGGGGTTGTTCAGCAAACACATTAATCAGCGTTTTTTGGGTAGTATTCCTCGTTTTACTCAAAAGCTTTGCGGCTGAGTAATAAACAAAGGTTGCGAAAGCAGTCACGAAGTAATAGCCGGAAACCAGTCCACCAATAATGCCTATGGAATCAATGACTGCCACTTTTAATTTGCGTTCTTTTACAATGCCCCTATAAACATCCCTGAAAATGGGCAAACTAACACACAGGCTAACCGGCACACTAAGGAGACTGAGGGGAGGGAAAACCAAGGAACCAGCCGTAGCAAGGCCTAGCCCAACTGACGAAATGGAAAGATAGAAGTTAGTCTCTTGGTCAAATTCACGGATTTCACGATTATCTGTGGTAGAAGATGAGATATCAACCATTTGTTGCTGACGCAAATCCGTAGACAACGCTTTGGTTTTATCAGACTTGACTTTTTCAAGCGTCGTATCAGGGTTTGAGGGAGAAGCAGTCTCTTTCTTCTCTGTCAACTTTTTGTATGCATTAATGCCAACAGACACCACACCAACACTACCTAAAAATACAGCACCAACACGGAATACAAATAACAATCCAAGTTGTAACATAATTTTTATCTCCTTTTTCAGATTTTGGAGGGTGACAATTTTTAAGAGGTTTTGGGAATGGAGTGAAATCGATTTCCAAATACATTCAGCCCCATTAAAGGTTGAAAATTTGTAGGTGAATAAAGCAAAGCCTATCCACTTGAATTTGTAACATATTGTTATATCCTCCTCGTTGTGAATTAGGATAGCGCCGAAAACACCAAGCAATTTCTAGTTTTTAACATCAGTAAAAACAAAAACGGGCTTTTCCCCGTGACTGTTCAATTTTAGGTAATGCTGCAATGTGGGTGATGAAAGTTATAGATTAGATAGAACGCTGATTTGACTGATAATCATGATTATAGCGTTTCCCGATTGAATGAAGTACAAATTTGATTGTCGTTGCAAATTTATTTTGCGATGCCCCTCTTGGAATGCCTGTTATTTTGCGAGGGCCCTCTTGGAATGCCTGTTATTTTGCGTCGGTGCAGATTGATTGATAATGTTTTTTGCCCCAGTTTTTGCAGGCAAAAACTTTTGCGTAAAACCAATAGTGATCAGAACACTTTTTGCCGACAACAAATCCAATAATTTTTGTATGGTTAAAATTCACAGAAATTTCGTGGGTTTAGCATCAGTTTTTGTTGGTAAAAAATTTTAAATCAGCCAAAAAGTTGATTTTTTGAAAAAATAGGATTTCTTTGACGCTTTAAAAAATATTAAATAACAATAGGTTAGCAATTTACGGCAAAAAGTGTTTCGATCACTATTGCCCTAAAACCCAATAGAGATTGGAACACTTTTTGCGAAGGGAATTTTCCTCCAACTGTGTCCCCCATTTTTTGGGGACTTGAGTGTCGTTCTAAAATTTAGCAATCGCCCGCTATGGCATTTGGAACCAAAATCGCCCGCTTTGCTTTTTGAAAAAACCTTTAACCATAACAATAGGTTCAATATTTAAGCCATATCTATTCCGATCTCTATTGCGCATCGTTAGAAGTTTAAGATATGCTGCGCGAAAAAAATCGATGATGAATGATGAATGATTTTAAGACTTATGATTTTGAATCTCGAACACTCTATTTCACATTTCACATTTCACGCTCAAGTTTCGCGAAGCGAAACTTCTTAAGTGAGCCTTCGGTGCGCGAAGCTAAATACAGTTTTGCGCGCAAAACTGTATTTCACGCTAATGTACAGCGAAGCGAAACATTAGCGTGAAATGTGAAAAGTTAGTATTTTGAGGCTTTTATCGCTGATTTTTGCTAATTGCTAAAATCCGCTAAAATCGTTTTGTTCGCCCCCGGGCAGAGAAGTTGACTAAGTCTTTGTTTTTTATCAGTTTGAACTTTTCAACAACAATTTATTTTAAATCGTCCAAAATGGGCTATTTTGATAAACTTATCTTATTGTTTTGAGGCCTTTTGATCAAAAATTGAATCAAACGGTATTCATTAACAATTATCGTTTCTCACTGGGCAAAATAAATAGGGGGTATCCAGCCTCGGAGAACCGTTGATTAACTTATTGATTATTAAGGATATTTTGTTTTGGGTTTCAAGGCGAAATTTTAACCTGTTTTTTACTTGTCAAATTGAAGGCAAGCATTAGGGCATGGGCCCTGTGTGCTCATCTCAAAATCAATTTTGAACGCCATATCTAATATTTAAATTTAATCCAAATCATGTAAGGCAATGCGGATAAGGAATAATTAATAATTAATAATTAGCCCCTTTGCGCCTTTTGCGCCTTTTGCGCCTTTTGCGTTAAAAAAAATCAATGTGAACTATTGAATTAAGAAAATAAACGCGAAAGACTGTGTTTTATCTGTTTAAATCAATAGAACGCAGATTATGGCCTGATTAAAAAATCAGCGTTTAGCGTAGCCCACCTTCGGTTCACGCGCTACGTTGCGCGGAGCTGTACTTCGCTGCGTGGCGTCATGACAATCAGTTAAATCTGTGTTCTATCTCAATAGAGATCGGAACACTTTTTGCGATGCGAATTTTCCTCCAACTGTGTCCCCCATTTTTTGGGGACTTGAGTGTCGTTCTAAAATTTAGCAATCGCCCGCTATGGCATTTGGAACCAAAATCGCCCGCTGGGCATTTTTGAAAAAACCTTTAAATAACAATAGGTTCAATATTTAGGCAATATCTATTCTGATCTCTATTGCCCTAAAACCTATAAAATTCTGAACTCATTTAGCTACGCTAAAACTCGTTTTTGAAAAATTGAACAGTCACGGGGAAAAGCCCGTTTTGGGTTTGACTGATATTATATATCGTTATAGGTAAAAATCGCTGGGTTTTGGGAATTTTTTTTGGGTTCTGTTGACCCAACTGATTGCTTTTGCTATTGGCTTCGGCATCCATGTCTTAGCCAGAATACTTAAAATTTCAACTTTCTTTCACTCACTCCTAACAACAATGTAATTGGAGGTATTTATGTCAACTGAAACAGCCCTTGCTAACACAGCCCCAAGTGGGGCACATTCGGCTTTAGGACTTGGCTCTCTTAAAGCTTTTCTGCTGGCCCATCCGGTAGGTGTCGCCATAGTGGGTGGCACATTAGTCGGTGTTGGGACTTACTACCTGATGAATAAGTTATTAAATAAAAAAGAGGAAACCGCTACGGCTTGATGTGATGGAATTGACTGACATGCGGTAGTTGGGGGGTATCGCTACGATACCCTTTTTTTGATTTTGAAATCTCATATCTAGGTGGCGCATTTCTAAAAAAAGGGTCATTATCAATCTTGGCGATCCGCAAAATAACAGGCATTCCAAGCGGCCGCAAAATAACAGGCATTCCAAGCGGCCGCAAAATAACAGGCATTCCAAGCGGGCCTTCAAAATTTATCGATATGACCCTTTTTTTAGGAATGCGCCCGATTTTCGTTCCAAATTTATTTTGCGATGCGATGCTAAGGCAAGATGGTGGGCAAGTTCGTTTCGACGCTGGGCGTCGAAACGAATTTACCCACCCTACATTTAATATAACTTTACGAAATGTGGGAGCAAGATGGTGGGCAAGTTCGTTTCGACGCTGGGCGTCGAAACGAACTTACCCACCCTACATTTAATTTAATATAACTTTACGAAATGTGGGAGCAAGGTTATCAACATTGAGGCTTCTCTGCCGTCCATAAATAGGACAGTGCATAGAGACTACAAATCGTATTATAATAAGAATACGAAAAAGAGGGTAGAGGAACACTTCAAAGAAGATATTGAATTGTTTGGTTATACGTTTGATAGCTACTCTCCGGAGGGGCTACAAATCAAATAACAGATAGGCTTATTTATGCAAGCAAAAGAAATCACAGATGTGCTTAGAACAGATTTGTACGAATTGTTAAGAGACAGCCAAATTGATTCATCCAAGCTAAGCCATTTTCAAAAAATTTTATTGATAGCTGATGGTACCTTAACAAACTTATTAGAAGTTTTTTTAAATGAACCGATTGGTGTTGTTAAATTGTCTGAGGAAATTGTCTCAATCACAGCAGATATTCTGCCCTTAGAAATCAAAGCAGGTACTGAAGTCTTGGAAAGAAAAATATTGCTTTACGGCAAAACGAGCCAGCGTAATTGGCTTTACGCTGACTCCATTATTGTTCTTGAGCGAGTGGAGGAAAAGTTTAGAGAAAAACTCATTAAATCTCATATGCCCATTGGGAAACTTTGGGTAGAACATAAAACAGAAACGTTTAAAGAAATCGTCACTTATGCCCGGGAACCCGCCTTCGATTTGTCCGATTATTTTGATCTTAAAAGAGAAGACAAACTGCTCTCCCGTACTTATCGCGTTTTTTCTAATCATCAGCCCGTCATGATGATCACGGAAAAATTTCCAGAAAACTCTTTTTAGACTAGCCGGTGTTAATAAGGAAATAGAAAAATGAAGTTCATCAGTCAATTTTCCAACACAACCAGTTCGCCGTCAAACGTGCTGCCGGATGGTGAACATCAATGTGCTTATCAGGATATGCCAAGCCTATTTGGCAAAATTCAAAACCTTATGACAAAAAGAAATATAAGTACTCAAGATTGTTTGGCTTTTGAATGTCTTGCACAAATACAATTTGTAACTAAAAGAGGGCAGCAAAATAAATTTTTGGTAGTCCCTACAAACCAATGGAGGTGTTCAAACCGTGTAAATTGGGAATTGTCCATTAAGAATTGGGGATGATTAAAAATCAAGGCCCAACAGTCATTAACAAGCTTTTGAGGCCCGATTCAAATCCCCAACATTGACCTAAAACCTCAAAAAGTGTATTTAGCGTAGCTGTACTTTTGCGTGAAATGTGAAAAGCGGGGTTCCCATCACACAAGTCATTGATTTTTAAGACCGCCACGGGTTTGTAGGGACTACCCGCATTTATCCCCTTCAATAGGATTTGCACTGAGGGGCAAAAGCGCTTCTGTAGACAGTATACCTTAAAACTACTCACTCCCAATATCCACTGTTCATGGCTAACGGTTCAAGGCCGTGGGGCAGACGCAACGCAAAAATAGTCTAACATTTTTCACAACCAAGGATTGCTTTTCAGTTATCAGTTATCAAAAACTGTTTTCAACAATACAGATTAAATCAGCGCAAGCAAAGGTTAGTAAAGCTAAATCGGTCATAATCAATCAAATCAGCGTTTTATCTCTTTTTGATTATAATAGAACGCTGATTGTCATGATTGAACTGACGCTTTGCCCCAGTTTTTGCGCGCAAAAACTTTATTTAGCTTCGCTGATCTTCGATTCACGCGAAACTTTCGCGTGAAATCGTGAACCTTCGGTGTGCGAAGCTAAACACTGATTAAATATTATTGTAGTAAGAATATGCGCCCAATTCAATTGACTTTAGAAGGCTTTACCAGTTTTAGAATGTGTCAAACGCTTGATTTTTCTTCTCTTGATTTGTTTGCGATTACGGGGGCTACGGGGGCGGGTAAATCGTCTTTGTTGGATGCCATGACTTTTGCGCTTTATGGCAAGGTGGCGCGTTTGGGTAAAGACAGTGGTACTTCGTTAGTCAGTCAAGGGGCGATGGCTTTAAAAGTCGAATTTCAATTTGCTGTCCGACAAATGCTTTATCGGGTAACGCGGAGTTGGCAATCTGGCCCTAAAAAAGCTAAGACGCTTTTTTTATTAGAGCGATTTCATGAGGGTAAATGGGTGAAATGTGCTCGTACTGAAAAAATCGAGCAGATTCTTAGGATGGATTTTAATGCGTTTATTCGGGTTGTTTTGCTGCCTCAAGGGCAGTTTGATGAGTTTCTTAAACGCGATCCTAAAAAACGTCGGGAATTGTTGCGCCAATTGGCGGGTTTGGATATCTTTGAGCGGATGCGTCAAGAAGCCTTTCAACGGGCTAAGCAATATAACACTGAGCGTCAGGCGATAGAACGTTTGTTGAAGACGATTGAGGTGCCTACGTCTAAGGAAGTGCTTGAAAAACAAGCCCAATTAGTCAAATTGGGACAACGGTTGTCTGGATTGGATAAGCAGGCGATTTTGGCTCAGAAACAATTGGATGATGAGGAAAGGCTGTTAGCTTTGATTAAGCGTTTATCTGAATTGCAGGGGCAATTCGCGCTGCTTGATGATAAAAGGGAGGCGATAGCGCAATTGGATAAACAGTTGCGGCAAGCGCAACAAGCGGATCGATTGGCGGGGGAATGGGCTAAAGTGGAAGAGGCTAGGCGGCAAGATGAAACGGCATTGGAAGCAGCCCCGTTTGCTGAGGAGAATGTTGAGGAGGCTTTAGCGGTTTTACAAGATAAAAGAGCGACGTTGATGGATTATGTGGGGCAGCAGTTGAAGGTGGCGGATGTGAGAACCCAAGCGGTTTATGATTGGGTGATTGCGGCCGATCTGCGTTTGGTTGAGACTACCCCGGATGAAATGCGCTTAGCACAGTTGAAGCAGATTGCAGCGCCGTTGATTCATTGGCAAGAAAAAACGTTGTTCGTGCTGGCGGCGCGTGAAAAGTGGCAAGAGGCGAGTGATCTTTTAGAGGGGATTTTGGCAGATCATGATGCTGCGGTTTTGGCTGTGGATAAGGCGTTGGCTGATTTGCAAGCTGCACGGGCTTTTAATGAAACGCTTCAACAACAAAATCATGCAGCGGCTTTAAGGGCTTTATTGCATACAGGTGATAATTGTCTGGTTTGTGGGGGCCTGTATCCTGAAGCGCATAAATTACCTTCGTTGCCTGAATTGGCTTTTATGGAGATTGAACCTTTACAAACGAGTTACCGTGAGGCCGAAGAGGCCCTTCAAATCGCTTTGACGGCTAAAACGAAGGCGGAAACGACGCTGGAAAATCTGCAAGATTTACCCTATCAAGAAGCTGATTTGGCGGATTTACACGAACAGATCACTGAGGTGTTGGCAACGGATGAGTGGGAAGCGGCAGATTTAGAACTGGAATATGAGGCCTTACAAGAGCGGGCTGACTCATTCCAAGAGGCTTTGCAAGAGAAGGAACAGGCTGATAATGCGCTTGAGAAAGCGGAAATGGCTCTGCGGTTTGCGAGGGAAGCGTTTGAAGAAACACGGGAGCAATATGAAGACAGTGCAGCAGAGCAGGAACGTCAACAGCTTCAACTTCAAGAGGCCGAAATGGCACTTGATCGAGAAACCGATGGTTTGTCTTATGAGCATTTGTCTGAAACGCTTGAACAGTATGAAGAGGATTTAGCGAGGCGTATCAATCAAGCGAATCGGGCCTATCAAATAGCCCATGATGATCTGATTGAGGCGGAAACGGCGAATAAGCAAGCGATGCGAGAGGTTGAATCGGCCTTAGATGAAAAAGAACAACGCGAAGAGACTTGGCAATCGACTTTGCAGGCTTTGGGGTTGACTGAAGATAACGTTTTGAATTATAAGGCTTTACCGGAAGAACAAGCGGCTTGGGAAAGCGAGATGCGTGATTATCAAGATGCACACATTGTGTTAGAGACTGAGATGAAAAGCCTAAGGGGTTTTTGTGGCGATCAAACAACGGATGAAGCGCAAATTGAGCAACGTCGAGAAGCGAAGGCGATAGCGGTTAAAGCACTTCAAGCAGCGTATCAGCAGAAAATGGATTTATCTTCATGGCTTCTGTTAGCGAAGGAGAAGCAAGCGCAAGCTAAAAATCAAAAAGAAGAGACGATAACGCTGGATGAACAAGCGCAAATTTATCATATTTTGGCGCAGAAACTGCAATCTGATGAATTTCAATCCTATTTATTGGAACAGTTTGAAAGGGAATTAGTGGCGCGTGCTACGGTATTACTGCATGATTTAACGGATGCGCGTTATGCGCTTGAGATTCAAGAGGGGGATTATTGGGTAACCGATCATTGGAATGGGAGTGAAAGCCGACGTGTGCGTACTCTTTCTGGTGGCGAAACTTTCGCCGCTTCTCTTGCGATGGCGTTAGCCTTGTCGGAAAAATTGGCGAAGGGTACCGAATTGGGGAGTTTATTTTTAGATGAAGGTTTTGGTACGCTTGATATGGAAACATTAGACAGTGTGACGTTGATGCTGGAATCGCTACGACAACAAGATCGGTTGATTGGTATTATTACCCATATTCCGGCTTTAGCGGAACGGCTACCGGCACAAGTTAAGGTGTCTAAGTCGCCTGAAGGTTCTAGGTTGGTGATCGAACGTTGATAATGGCCTGATTTAACTGATTTACTATTAAGATGTCGGGTGGGTAACGTGTTTTTGTTGCCCACCATTCCCCTTTTCAACACAGAGATCACAGAGTACCACAGAGTGCCACAGAGTATAAGATTATAAAATGTAGGGTGGGTAACAAAAACACCGTTACCCATCCTACATTTCCTGCCTTTGCGAAAAGGCCGATTTTGAATGGTGGGCTTTAAAAACCCGTTACCCACCCTACAGACAACAAGACTTTATGTCGTCTTCTTACCAAGTGCCTGTCAATTTTCGTTTAACCTTTCTTAAAAAATTGAAAGCATTGATATACGACTGCTTCTCTAACCAAAATAGTCTTGTTTTATAACCGTATTGAGACATAATAGATTCTGTCTCTGACGGACAAGATATCCGAGGATGTACTTTAATTGTACTTCGGGTGATTTTTCTCGCTTCTTCAAGAATAGCCTGATCATACGTCACTCCCAGAAACTCAAACATCCTAGCCATCTCACGTTGAGTATGGCCAATGATATTTTCATATTTGACATCCAGCATGGGTGCTTCATTTTTGTCTTTTTCAAGTTGTACCCAGCCTTCATGTCGAGTCCATTCTTCGAGAATTTCTGCTTCAGACATATTTTTCCACAACAGATCATCGACGGGGATAACTTTGGCACTTCTTATTACGGGAAAGGGATGTCGAATCAGATGAATAAATTTGAAACCCGGAAAATGTTCTTTTGAGAACGGCACAATTTCTGGGTCAATCTGTTGAAATGGCTTTTGATCCCCTATCCATAAGAGATTTTCTTTGTGTTGCGGTTTGACGTAGTCTATCCCATCTTCCATAATAGCCCTTTGGATGGTCACAAAGTTTTCAAGGGGGGTTTTCTCTTTGGAAAGTAAATCCCGATATTTATCGAGTGTTCGATTCATACCTGTTGGTACATCATAAGGATAAGGCACGATTTCTAAATTATTATGAAACCGATATAATATCCATAAAATATCGGATTCGTTAGACACAAAAACATTAGGATGAAGGCTCAATAAACGCATCAAGTGGGTAGAACCACTGCGTTTATTACCAACAATAAAAACGGCTTTTGTCATAAAGAACTATCCTTTCATTTCACATTGTTGTTATAAAAGTACAGAAAAAAAGCTTGTTGTATGAGACGCAATATATTTTTAGCCTGTACATAAAAGCTGAGTAGACTCATGCCCGCATGCCTAAAATGAAGATGATCAAGGCTATTGGTAAGGAAACCCAGTGCGGTGCTAATGAATATCCAGCGACGATCAATAAAATTGGAAAAGTTCGCGGACAGCTTCATGTTCCCACTGAAACCGCATCAGCTAGAATGCCAGAAAGTACAGTATGGCTGGCATGTTATGGTGCTGCCCACAAAGCCACCTAGGACAAATGCCCAAACGGTGTGAAAATGCAAACTTGTTGTTAAAAATGGCGGAATGAAAATCAGGTATAAAATAAAGTTGAGCATTGCGTTTAAGGATTACTTCAGTAAATGAACATATTCTTGGAGTTTGCTTTGCTTCACTTTGATATAATCATTCTCTATAATATTTTCCTGTTCTTCAGATGTCAGACGAAGCTTGATCACTTCAAGAGCATCTTGAGGATCCTTGCCGTATGCTAGTTTTTTCCCACCGCTTTTGAGGGAAAACAGATACATAAAATGTGGGTGCTTAAAGCTACTCATGAACCTACTCCATCGCATCGTTCGAAAAAAATTGATAGACATCTCGCTCTTGCTCTTCAGATGAAAGGCCTTGGTTCACCTCATCATCATATTTTCCTTGTAACAGGTTGTGGTAAAAATCATAATCTATCCCTAAGATTTTACCCACATTCTGATCACGCACAAATTGCTCATTAACTAAGCTTTTATTTTCAGCAATAAGTTGATTGCCTAGGGCAGAACCTGGAAAAGGCGTAAAAAATGCCATGGCTATTGCAGCTCGTTTCATTCGTTTGATCATACGTATTGTCTTGAAAGCATCTTCGTGAGTCTCCCCTGGTAAAGCGAGCATAATATTGCTCCAAAAGGATACCGGCGTTTTTCCTTCCTGTTCCATTTCATCGCCTATCCGATTCACGAGTTGAATAACGAACTCATTTTCTTCTTCAGTGCTTTGCTTATTTAACATGCGAAGCATTGGATCACTGCCGGATTCAAAACCAATTGAAACAACATTCCAATTGGTTTCTCTTATTAAAGCTTCAAACAATTCCGGCCATTCGCAAACGGTATCAGCGCGAGACGCAGCCCAGTAGGACCATAATTTATTGGCCTTTTGTGGATATTTCTCAAGCCATTCTTCAAGCCAGCTTTTCTTTTGGAAAAACATTGAATCATGTATCACAACTGATCCAACTTGATATTTGTCATCTAGCGCATTTAATTCATTGATGACAGAATCAACAGTCCTGCGCCTCATGTTGGGTATATAAGAACGCTCATTACAGAAACTACATTGCCACGGACAAACTCTGCTGGTCAAAACTGATGCAACCGGCCTTGGCCCCCATCTTTGTCCCTCTTCCAAAGGCCAAGTAAAGTTGAATCTGCGTGCCCATCCCGCCGGCTTTGGCCAGAGAGTTCTGTCAATGAGCGGCCAATCCTCCATTGTTGCGGCAGCTTTACCTTGAAAAACGCGAGGAAAAGAATCAGGATTTCTAACCAGATCAGTAATTACTTTTTCTCCTGCACCAATACAAATTTTGTCAAATTCCTTAATAGATTCCATGCTTTGCGAGTCTACCGACGTATGCATACCACCAACCATGACAATTCCATCAGGATTTAATTGGTGGAACAATTGGGCAGCCGTAACTGCTATATCATATCGATAGCTACGTACGTTCATCAAAAGTATTTTGTAGCCTTTGAGATGTTTGGCAAGTTCATCCCATGAACGATGATTTCGAATCGAAACTAAATCTGTCTCAATACCCTCTTGATGTAAAATGGTACGTAGGAGCCCTAAGCCATGGTCTTGAAATGTTTCACCTCCATCATATTTGAGAAGCTCGCCGAAATAACCTAAATCAAGCCATAAAATAGAAGATTTTTTCTTAGAGGACGAGGGTATCATTTCTGATGTCACTCTTTTCAAATCGCGTTGAATAGCTTGAAAACCATAGTATTTCCAATCCTCATGTCGATCGTTCACAAAGTGGCGAGTACCTCGTAGCTTTCCCCATAGCGTTGGATGGTTTGAGCGAACCAGTATTCTAAGTTCTTCCCATTTTTCGGAAATGCCAGGTGTCTTTGCAACGTTAACCAGACCTTTTAAATATTTAGAACTCATTAGGATTCATTTCCTCCTCATTAGCATAGCAGCAATGTCTGCAATTAAATATGGCGTGTTGTCTGAGAAAACATACACTTAGGGTGAATATAGCGGTTTTAATTGTTACCCTGAAAAACATAAGAACAGAGTGTCAAATTCGTATTTACCTCCTCACCAATCCGATCAATCCCCTGATCAGTTGTACTAGGGCTACATTGCCCGACAGCCTGTCAACTTGTCATCTTGGCCTTTGATTGGCCCGGAGCGTGTGTCTCAATTGGCGAATTTGCCTGACAACTTAGTACAGCGGATCCGGGAAGTGATCGGATTGGCTCTCGGGCCGTTTGGGGATTGTTGGAATCTAACGACGATTGCTTAGTACAACTGATCTGGGGATTGATCGGATTGATGAGAAGGCTATTTTGGGGTTATTGGAATATAACGACGCTTGATTTGAAAAGAGTTATCCCTAACCGTTTTGTTGGTAACATTTAATGAAAGTACCATTCCTCGTAGGGTGGGTAGCGTCTTTTTGCTGCCCACCATCTAACTTTTTACTATCCAACTTTTTGAAAGTCAATTAAAACTTCTTTATTATCCAATTTCTTTCCTTTTTCTATTAAAATCAAATCATATAAAATTGAACGGTTGAACACTCATTGGCCCCTAGTTGATATTTTAAAATTGAACAATTGAACACTCATTTTACCCCTATTTACCTCTAAAACTGAACAACTGAACATTAAAAAATATTTAACAAAATCAACTACTTATTTTTATTCTTTTTTCT
>QNEL01000157.1 GCA_003645185.1 Candidatus Parabeggiatoa sp. nov. 3 | reverse complement strand
CTTAAGCTCAATGTCGGGTGGGTAACGTGTTTTTGTTGCCGGCCCCTTAAGCTCAATGTCGGGTGGGTAACGTGTTTTTGTTGCCGGCCCCAATAGATCAATATTTCACGCTAAAGTTTCGCGGAGCGAAACTTTAGCGTGAAATGGGTGGGTAACGTGTTTTTGTTGCCGGCCCCTTAAGCTCAATGTAGGGTGGGTAACGTGTTTTTGTTGCCCACCAATAGATCAATGTAGGGTGGGTAACGTGTTTTTGTTGCCCACCAATAGATCAATGTGGGGTGGGTAACGTGTTTTTGTTGCCGGCCCCAATAGATCAATGTAGGGTGGGTAACGTGTTTTTGTTGCCCACCAATAGATCAATGTAGGGTGGGTAACGTGTTTTTGTTGCCGGCCCCAATAGATCAATGTAGGGTGGGTAACGTGTTTTTGTTGCCCACCAAATTAAAAAGTTTAAGCCTATGCCCACCTGTAGTATAAAAAGTGAAGTGCATCCAAGGGCCAGCAAACAGGGTTAAGTATAAACAAGGGATTTAAGATGACATCAAAATTACGCGCAGGATTTTAGCACTTTGTTTAACACATTGCATTAATTGTGAGAAGCAAAAGGGCGAACACGCAGGTTCGCCCTATTTAATATTAAACTTTAGCGTCTTTAGCGTCTTTAGCGTTATTTTTTGTTTTTTTGAGGGCACAAGGGCAACTTAAACGATGGCATGGAACGATTTAGCCCCCTCGTGAGAGATTTTTTTCTTTAACGGCAGTCAAGTCATTGTACAAACGCTCTAAATCCCAATTACATTAACCATTAACCATTAATTGCTGAAAAATACAAATGCAATTTGAAAAATATTTTGATTTTGTTGCCGAAGATGCGATTCGGATTACAAAAACCAGAGTAGGTATTGAAACCGTCATAGAGGATTACCAACAGGGGGCCAGTCCAGAAGAAATTATTTTGCACTATCCAAGCCTCTCTCTTGAGCAAGTCTATGCGACGATTACCTACTATTTAGCTAACCCAAGCAAGGTAGAAGCCTATATGGCATTGGTGTACCAACACCAAGATGACGCTTATGTAGAGCAACAACGTCATCCTTCAACATTTGTGCGTTCATTACAGCAACGATTAAGCGCACAACGTCAAAAACGTCAAAAACGTTTTCAATCTGAAAGACAATCGCAAAAGAGATCAATTCAGCCACTTCAAGTGAATACATTATGAAACAGCGTTTTTTGATGAACATATCAGCTCAGCGATTCAACGACAATTACGCCGACTTGAACCGCAAATTGACATTTTGCGTATTGGTAATCATGATGCCCCGCCAATAGGAAGCACCGATCCTGATATTTTAGTTTGGTTAGATCAGGAAGATTACATTTTAATTACTCAAGACAGAAGCACCATACCAGGACATTGGGCTGATTATTTTGCGAAAGAAGGACACGCGCCCGGTGTTTTCTATGTTCATCGAAAAGCAACTCTTGGACAAATTATTGAGGAACTTTACTTAATTTGGATGGTTTCAAGCGCAGAAGAGCACAAAAATTGCCAATTATCTATCCCATTAAAATAATAGAGTTTATACCGATTTAATATAACGATTTTATTAAAAGTCATATTTTGAGAAAAGTCATGAAATCAAGCACTTACATTTAATCGGTATAATGTCTAATATAGCACTTTTGACAAGCGCGAAAGACATCAATTGTAGGGGCAAGCCCTTGTGCTTGCCCTGTATTTAACCAAATCGAAAAATTAATACATCCGTATCAAATATCACTATACCGATCTCCTCGAATCCGATTCATTTGTTCTTCAACTGATTCCACGTCGTTGCGACAATTAAAAAAGGGATGTTCACAAACTGTCTTGGTTTTAGTTTTTAAGGCTCTTTTAATGAGCATCCTAATTTTTATACAATAGCGTATTTTCACCTTTTCGTTGCGCTCCAATTTGTAATGATTAATAATTAATGACTAATAATTAATAGACTTATCCCTATTAAAGCTGACACGTTTGTAAATCCAATGTGAAAGTGCTGAAATGTGGCGTGAGACAGGTTTGAAGGTTTGAAGTGATAGAACGCTGATTAGACTGATTAAACTCATTAATGCATGATTAAAAAAATCAGTGGCATCATGAGAATCAGTATCATCAGCGTTCTATCAAAACTTTTTGAACCAACCGCTCGAAACGAATTATAAACACAGGATAAGTATCGGATTATTTTATCAAGTTTAAATCTTGAACTTGGAAACAATAACTTGCAATAGTAATAATGTTATTTATACAAAGGAGTAATGTTTATGATGCCCGAAGTCGAACTGCTTACCGAAAAAGCACTTAAGCTTTCAAGGCCCGCAAGAGCTTGTATCGTAGAAGTACTTTTGGAAAGTCTCGATTTTGAAGAAGATTTTACCATTTCAACGGAATGGCGAAATGAGATAACTAAGCGTTGTCATGAAATAGACAGTAAGCATGTGGAACTCATTGCTGGAGAAGTTGCCATGACACGTCTTAGGGAAAAATTGAAAGTGCTGAAATGTGGGGAAGAGAGGTTTGAAATGATAGAACGCTGATTAAACTGATTAAACTGATTAACGCATGATTAAAAAATCATTGAAAATCATTACCATACAAACCCCATTCAATATCTTCTTGTATAAACTGTTCCATTAAATCAACCGTATGTGATTCTAAATAGCGGCGTAAGGCTTCTTCAACCAAACCATCAATATTTTTGAACCAACCGCTTGAAACGAATTGAAGTATATTTTCTTCTAATCGTGGTGAAATTTCTATTGTGAGTGTTGACATAATAAATATTCCCTAATTAATTTAAGGCATGATTAAAAAATCAGTGGCATCATGACAATCAGCATTTCACGCAAAAGTTTTTGCGCGCAAAAACTTTTGCGTGAACCGAAGGTCAGCGAAGCTAAATATCAGCGTTCTATCAAAAATCTTCCGAAACGCTAACTTTCAGACTCTTCAGCTTCTGAGGGAAGCGAAGGTGATGGCGTAATCAACAATTCACCATTGTTAATAATATGTTGGGTATTAATTGTGATTTGTGTATTGATACGAATTTCAATTTTTTTATTTTCAACGCTTATCTTTTCTATATGCACTTTAGTCTCGACAGGTATAGCATCATTTGATTGAGATTGAGTTTGCGCTTTATAACCCGCCTCTTCAAGCCATTGACAAATACTGCGCCAATTTTCTACCCTTTCTTGCTCTCGCTTAACGATTGTTTTAACGTATTTATACAATTTATTAGACAAATTAACTTCAAGCCCTCTCACATCTCGGTGGAGTATTTCAGCAATATCATTAGGGCTATACCCACACAATAAACCACGCAAATGAAGTTTTTCAATTCGCGAGAGATTTTTTCCTTTAACGGCAGTCAAGTCATTGTACAAACGCTCTAAATCCCAATCATTTTCAGCTTGAGTGAATTGTTCATTGGTGTGTGCTGTCACGGTTGTGAATCCTTATACAAAATGAATAATTAAAATTAATGTAAAAACTAATATAGATTAGTTTCTTTAGCCAAAATTTTCCTGTAATATGCCGCTCTGAGATTGATGGCCACTCGTTAACATGAAAGCTAATATAAATTATAATGCAGTATAACAGATTTTATAATTTTTGTTAGTTTTTAATTTAATGGTGGTTTTGATATTTTAATTGGTGTCCAAATTTATTTGGATTGGTTTTTACTCTTAAATAGAGTGAGGTTATCAAATTTATGAAACAACTTGTTCGTATAATTAGTTCTGTCTTACTTGTTGTTGCTATAACATATAGTCAAGCAAGTTGGGCACGGTATAACCAGTATCTTACTGGTGGTTGGTATTCTCCTACTGGAAATACTACATTACTCACGAGTAATTATTATGATTACTATAGTTCCAAATACAGTTCTAGTTGGAAAAAAGAACATGCCGGAGTAGATGTTGTCTCGTCCCTAAATGCTCGAATTTATGCTATAGGCCCAGGAACTGTTCTTGCCGTCAGGAGAGAAAGCTCTTCAACCAAGAATTCATCCGTTATAACAATCGAACACAAAACGGGTAATGGGAAGAGATTTTGTGCGATATATGGTCATACATACTCCACCTTGAAAAGAGGTGATCGTGTTTCAAAAGGCCAGTTTATTTCCAAGGTGAAGAAATATGGTAAGCCAGTTCACATCCACTTTGGGATTAATACTTCTGTCAACAGTTCGATTTGTCAAAAAGCGAATCGTTGGGGGCTTGTGAAGAAAGGAAAAAATCCGGGAAGTTATGGGTTTGTTGACCCTTTTAAATGGTTAAACCAAAACCCTGCTGGGTCGATATCATCGGCTACCTTGAGTCGTATTAGAGTTTACTGTCCAAATTCAGTCAGCGAGAACTCTAGCAGTGCTGGCAGTTGCTCAGCTACGGCCTATTACTCTAACGGAACCAATAAAGATGTCACCAGTTCTGTTTCGTGGGGTGATAACAGTCGCGCACTTCGGGTTTATAGTAATGGTAGATTGAAAACGTCCAACGTATCAAGTGATCTGAACGTCACAGTAACCGCTAGCTATGGAAATCTACAGGGTTCCGCTACGGTACGGATTAAAGATGGAAGTATTGCTGGCGGTAAAGCACTAGATGGTAAAGACCCCCATGCGACTGGCTGTGATCGGGATGGCAAAACTGTTGCCTATAAGTCCATATCTTATGGCAAAATTGAACTGCGTTGGTCAAACAGTTGCAAGACTAACTGGACACGAGTCAAAGCTAATCGTTCTTCTTACTATACTGAGGCTTATCTCTGGCGCAGTAGTGACAGTAAGTACCAAACAAAATCTGGGAAAGGAACTATTTGGACACCAATGTTTTATGCGCCAAATATCACGGCTTGTGCCTCTGGAGTCGTAAAAGGCAAAAGAAGTAGCTGGACTTGTCGTTAAACCAATAGTCTAATTAAGGTACAAAGGGGTTGTTTCTTAACAGCCCCATTTTATTTATGGGAATATATTAATAAAAATGGGTTTAAACAGATTTTTTATACCAATAACACAAGCATTTATTTTTGTTGGCTTTGGTGGGATAGTCGGTTTTACAACTGGATTTTTTTTGATAAATCAACCTCAAAAACAACATTCTCAACAGATAAGTGAAGCACCAAAATTTGATTTTGAAGGACTTCAAGTCACTGTTAATAATCTCAATCAGATTGAACAAGAATTTTCTGATTTGTTTGTTAAATATGAAAAGCTTTCCAAAAATAGTCCACATGACAACGTTGATTCATTAAATAAGTTGAAAAAGGAATTTCTAAGTAGGTTTGATATACTTGAATCTTACATTAAGAATTCTAGTGACAATACCAACAACAAAGAACCAGTCCAGCATCAAGCCGATATCCAACCAAAAGACTGTGAACAATTTTATGAACAAGTTGATCCTGTCGGAATTCAAAATGCCATTGCTGATATGTATAGTGCTGATCTTGAGACTCGCCAGCGGGCGTTAAGGGCATTAACATTAATAGGTTCATCAGAAATTAAACAACAAATTGGTCAACTTATCTTCAATGATGAAGAAGATGCCACTCTACGTAATGATATTATAAAAAATTTGGATTGGCATGGTTTAAGTGAACAACTTGTTCAATTATTTCAAATTAGCAAAGATTATAATATTCGTGTAGCAGCTATTACAGCTGCACAAACCAGTCACTTTGATGAAGCGGAACAACAAACTTTTGAAAGCACCTTATTAGACAACTTTAGCGATGAACAAGATGATTTTGTCAAAATAGCTACCCTTGATTATTTTGCTAATAATAATCCCGAAAAACTACAAGATTTTTTAAGCAATCAATCTGAAGAAAACAGTTTATCGCCTGAAGTTCGTAAACATCTTCAATTTTTGTTAGTACCCGCTCCAGAAATCCCCACTTCTGAAATACAAGAACCGGGATAGCAAACATAATATTTTATTGTTCCCAACCTATGGTTAGGAATTTCAAGCGAACGCGACCCCTTTTTTTTCTTATGATAGATTAAATGTTGGGTTTCGTACCTCTATCCAGCAGATGCTGGCTAACATGAGTAGTATAGGTATCCAGATTGATTTGGATATGGTTTTTAACTTGATAAAGGAGAAAGTATGAATAGGTATTTAAGCATGAGAGTTTTCATTTTCATCGGGGCTTTGATGCTGGTGTCTATAGAAAGTGATTATGTGCTAGCTGAAATGGCAGATGAGACTTTCCAAAAAGAGTTCTTACTCTTGGACGTAGACAAGCTTGATGAAGCTCTTGGTGTGACAGAAATGACAAGCATTGATGAAAAAGGTCACAAACGTACTTATCGCCAACGCGATTTAGATGTGGTCGTTGATGAGATCACTAGACACACAAATGATGATCATCATGGTCATGGTGAGAATTATCATCTTTGGCGGGAATATCTGCGTCAACCCCATCCAACTGTAGAGACGTTTAAATATTTCTTTGCACAAGCCGCCCTTGAATTTGGGGTACCGGTTGAGCTTCTCGAAGTGATTGCTTTTGTTGAAACCAATTGGACGCAAATCGGGCCTTCTATTGATCGAGGTTGGGGCGTTTTGCATCTGGTTCACAATAATTATGCGGATACTTTAAATGAGGCCGCGAGTTTACTGGATATTGCGCCACAACGTTTGAAAGAAGATGCGCGGGAAAATATTCGCGGCGGGGCCGCTTTGCTCGCACACTATGCGGGTGAACAACGTCATAGCTGGACTCAATTAGCCGATTGGTTTGATGCCGTTAAACAATTGACTGGTTTAATCAGTGATGAACTGCGTGAAATGCAAGCTTTACGCTATTATGATATTCTCAAAACGGGAGCTGAATCACAAACCTTGTGGGGTGAAACAATCACGCTTAAAAGTCATCCAGAGGTTTTATTGACTCGTCAGCGGGTGAATCAGGCCCGAAAAAGTACCCGAAGTTCAGACTATGCGCCCGCACTTTCTCGGTTGACAGCTTGCAATTATAGTTCAAGTAGTGGTCGTACTATTGATACTTGGGTAAATCACTGGATTGGGGAAGGCACTTATGCGGGCGCGATTTCGTGGTTTAAGAATTGTAATGCGAAAGCTAGTGCCCATTTTGTCATCTCTTCCAATGGCGAAATCAGTCAATTAGTGAAGGTTAAAGATATTGCTTGGCACGCTGGTGTTTGGAATTACAATAAACGTTCTATTGGTGTTGAACATGAAGTGACTGTCTCTAATCCGAATGGATGGAATACCACTTGGACAACGGCTATGCTGAAATCTTCAGCTAAAATGGCCCGTTATTTTGCGGATAAATATCGTATTCCAAAAAGACGTTCTACAACCCCTGGCATTTTAGGACATAACCAAATCAAAAGTACGACTTGTCCAGGCACATTGCCTTGGAATACATGGATGACTTATTTCTCAAACAGTGGTACTGATATTAGGTTATATTCCACAATGACTATAGACCCATATCCTATAGTTCAGGGGTCACCTGTAACAGTAACAGTCGATATTGTCAATTATGCTGAAAAAGATTTTGTTGGTAATTTTGCGGCTGCCCTTCATTCATCATCCGGCCGATTTTTAGGTGATATTGGACGCATAAACAATCAGCGATTAAATGCCCGTAGTGCGTCTAGTTTTACTTTTTCCAAACCTAACATCGTATCAGGTTCTGGTAGCTACCAACTACAGATTAAGTATGAATCTCCAACTTCTGGAATCACATGGGATGTTATTCCGAAGGGTAGCTACACAAACCCGCGTAGTGTCAAGATAGTTAGTGGCAGTAGCCGTAATAACGTTTCTCAATACATTGATAAATGTATACAGAGCCTCAAATTTTATTTTGGTAATAAAACGGGTAGTTCTTACTCATGTTTCACTGATCTTATTTGTCAAAACACAACTGGTAAGATCACTAAAATTGCTATTCATAAGGATTTAAAAGGCAATGAGTTTCGTTACTATTGGAATGGTTGGGGAAGATTAAATTTATCTTATTGTGAATAAAGAAGCATAACCTGACATAATTTCCAAAGCCCCAAAGCGCAAGCCAAGGGGCTTTTTTATGACCCATTGAACCCGTTACCAATTCAAACCATTCGTAAGGCCCCAACAGCACAAGCCCGTACCTATTGCTCATTAGTCGAATTTTGTTTGTTACGATCCGACAATTGCTGAGGACACAACACAAATTGCAATAGCGATTATTAATATGATATTGTTGGAACAGTTTGATAGCCATTTTCATCGTTCACTTTTGCATTGTGTCCTCAATGTTGTGAGGTTGATAATGGTTCAATTGCTCCCCGTTTTAGCGAACGGTTTTTTTTGCCTATCGGTTTTCTATCTAGCCTTAACTTTTTCCTCCTCTAAATTATTTGAATATCCATAACGTAAAAATAATAGAGTTTATACAGATTTAATACAAATCATTGATTGACAAAAAATCTTATTAAACAAACAAAATAAAATCAAGAATTTAACGCATTCCGTTCAAATGTTGGAATAATTGCAAGTACTGCCTGGAAACAGATTGGAATCATTAATTGGAGACAGGAAAGGTGAATATAGCATCCGTATCAATGAGCAATATAGAATTTGCTTTAAATGGACAGATGCTGGTCCAAATGAAGTGGAAATTACAGATTATCATTAAAGGTGACATAAAATGCGTATTCCGACACATAGAGAGCCAACCCATCCAGGAGAAATGTTATTGGAGGAGTTTTTGAACCCAATGGAAATAAGCCAAAACGACTTAGCTCTTGCCATTCGTGTGCCATACTCAATCATTAACGAGATTATTAATAAAAAGAGAGAGATAACGCCGAGTATAGCCTTAAGGCTCGCTAAATTTTTAGGCGTGTCAGAAGACTTTTGGATGAACTTGCAATTGAGATGGGATTTATACCATGTCAAAAAATCAGAAGAAATAGAATTGCAATTAATTAAAGCCTTCCCATTCCAAAAATCACACGGTTTCCATCCTGAAACCTGTCTTGTTGGTTTTGGAATGACGTAAGGCAAATCGCAAAAACGTCAACTCGTCAGTTGTTTTGGTGAGCGAACGTAAGGTGGGTAAAGCGATAGCTAAACCCACTACATTGGCTACCATCCAAATGCCCTACACAAGCAAGCCCCCAATTGGGGGCTTTGTTCCAAATGGTGAGTTTAGCTTCGCTGACTGGACATGCTCACGACACAGTTCAGTCAGTAGGTGAGTACAACGGATGACGTGGATAAACGGATAAGGCATCAAATCCTTGCTTATTTAATTAGATGTGAATGATTCGAGAAATGCTTTGAAAAGAAAAGTTTGCTATGGGATTATTAATCAATGAGAAACACCGCGAGTTTTTTTGGCGTTAATCCGTTTATCCACGTCATCCGTTGTACTACTATGCCTTATTCGTTTATCCACGTCATTCGTTGTACTATATTTTACGTCAACTCGTCAGTTGTTTGGGTGAACCTGCGTAAGGTGGGTAGAGCGATAGCTAAACCCACTACATTGGCTACCATCCAAATGCCCTACACAAGCAAGCCCCCCAATTGGGGGCTTTTTTTTTGTCCCTAAACAGAGTTGTAGAATTTAAATTTTACCCGTTGTACGTCAAGTATCCAAATTGTGAGACACTGTCTCACACATTATCGTGATCCTATTATTTTTATTATTAATCAACGAGTTAAGTTTTTTGGTGGGCAACAAAAACACGTTACCCACCCTACATGGATTAATTGGGGCAGGCAACAAAAACACGTTACCCACCCTACATTTGATTGGGGCCGGCAACAAAAACACGTTACCCACCCTACATTTGATTGGGGCCGGCAACAAAAACACGTTACCCACCATTTCACGCAAAAGCCATGTCAACAAAATATCAATTTGATTCACCACACAAATGGCAATATGAAATTCGCAATATGAAATTCTCACTTTGGTATCAAACCAAAAAGTGACAACATCCGTTGTGCTTTCATTATCAAGTTACTATAAAATATAGATGTCATTTTTATTTTTTGAACATATGCTTGTTTTAAATGATGAAAGCGATAACTGCCCCTACTTTTTTAAACACCTATTGAGAATTTCATTATGCAACACAGTGAGTCACTTGAGCCTTCAGGCATTAAAGTCAACAGTGTTTTTGAAGCTGCTAGTCCTGTTGAACTGTTTTTTACCCCTTACACAACACCTGATGTGGATTTTACGAACTTGGGATTATTGGGGGAAATGGTTTCAACGCCTTGTTTATTAGAATATTTTCGGATACCGGCAACGGAAACGGATGTTTGTAACAGTATGTTACAACTGTTTAATTGGCATAGAAAATTAGACACTCATGCCGAAAGTGAAGAGGATGACGCGTTGTCGGACGAGGAATTGCCGTATTTGTGGATTATCAGCTCATCCATTTCAGATGAGTTATTGGTGGAATTTGAAGCCAACCCCGCTAGTGACTGGGGGCCAGGATTGTATTTTTTAGCTTCTGAAATCAATACGGGTATGGTGGCGATTGATCGACTACCTGTGACAGATGAGACGCTTTTTTTAAGGTTGTTAGGGCGTGGTTCAGTGTTGCAACAAGCGATCACTGAATTTCTCGCTCTACCTGCGACTCATCCTTCACGCAAGAAGGTGATTAAAATAGCCGGAAATTGGTGTGCCGAAACGGCAAAAGAGGATGTGGAAGAATTAACCGAGGAAGATAAGGAATTGCTGAAGCTCTTATTCCCCATTTATCAGCAATGGTTGGAAGAAGATGTGGAATTGGATGAATGATGATCCATTCGAGATTGTTTTAGAGATAGATTTGGGGCCGGCAACAAAAACACGTTTCGCGCCAAAAGTTTTTTGAGCCTCAATTTTGGCGCGAACCCACCCTACAATTATCACTTCGTTGAGTTAATCAGTTTTTCACTTAACAAGTTTTTGCGCGCAAAAACTTCTTAAGTGAAAATCATGACAATCAGCGTTCTAAGTACTGAAGCACAAATAAACAGGTATTTTATCGCAAAGGGCTTGCGCGTGGGATTGCCCCTACGCGCTACCATGTAGGGGCAATCCCTTGTGGTTGCCCCTCTTCTGGTTGCTTCTATTAAAATACCTGAAAATTTATGGTTCAGTACTTATTGATTGATTTTGTCGTGATTGATTTTGACTTACACTTTCGTTTGAGTTTTTCCAATTGTTGTTTGGCGGTTTTTGCCGATTTTTCCAGTTTTTCGCGTACCCCTTTTGGCCATTTTTTCAGTTTTTTGTCAGCAGCGAAGGCAATGTCTAAGCTTTTCTGTAGATGCAGTTTTTCTTCTTCACATGGCTTGTTTTCCTGATGAGCCAGTGTCGCTGCCTGTATATGAAAATGGGCATGTATAGATGGCGGAACGATTTTGAAAGCGGGCGACCAATACAGATCGTATAATACAGCTTTAACAGCTCCAAAGACATTCATAGAGTTTGGATCACTAATCCGTAAAAAGGTATCGATTGCAACTACCCGCGTTTCGATGCTGATTGGCACTTGTACTTCACCGACGTTTAACTGTTCACTGTCATGTATCGATTTTAAATTCTGTAAGGCTTCTTTTATCTTGTTAATGCCTTCTTTGGTATAACGGTTCTTGCTCCAAGGTAGCCATGCAAACTGAGACATGAGGGTGTAAATGCTACCTTGATAGGCTAAGAACAGAGGATTTTTCGGATCGGCTGATAAAAGCAGTTTGAATTTATGAAGTGCTGCTTGTATGGTCGATTCGTCATTTTGACGAACAAGACTCTGTTCAAAAATTTTGTGGGCAAGCGTCAGTAGCATTTTATCATCAGAAATTTCACTATTCTGACTATTCGCCCAAGTATTACTGAATAAGCCAATTAATACGAAAAAGATACATGTTTTCATTTCAGTTATCAATTATCAAGAGATTGCTATAATTCAGAAAAATAATTTTAGGGCGAACCTTTGTTATCGCCCTTTTGAATCAAATGGCGCTCACACTTGATTAGATATTTTTAATCGTGGTGTCGTAGAAACCGATGTAATCTTTTGATTGCTCACTGGTCTGATATTCGATAGCGGTTTGTGGATGAAGGTTTAACATGCCGGTTACTAAGTAGGGAATATCAAAGCCCCATCCGAGTTCTGCTCTCTTAGGTTCAATATGTTCCTGTAAGCACTTGAGTATGGGACGAATATTGAACTTGGGATTGTGCAGAAATCCGAGTAGTAATTCCATTTGGCAGTTACCCGCGCCTCTACCTAATCCACCAATGGTGGCATCAACCATATTGGCACCTATGGCAATGGCTTCAATGGTATTGGCAAAAGCTAACTGTAAGTTGTTGTGCGCGTGGATGCCTACCGTTTTCCCTGAATCAGACAGATATTCCAAGTATTTTTGGACAAAGAAACGAACTTGTTCGCCATATAAATGACCGAAACTGTCTACCACGTAAATCACATCCACTTCAGATTCGGCTAACAGTTCCAGGCCTTCAAACAATTCATGTTCTGGGGCCACGGAAATCCCCATGATGTTGGCTGTCGCTTGATAGCCTTTATCATGGGCATCTTTGATCATGTCCATTGCTATCGGCAGTTGGTGGATATAGGTTGCGACACGAATCATATCTATGACGCTATTGTCACAGGGCAGAATATCCGTTTTATAATCGGTTTTTTCCGCATCTGCCATGACTGCAATCTTTAAATTCGTGTCATTTTCACCAATGATTCTTCTCACATCTTCTTCATTGCAGTGTCGCCATGGGCCATATTGACTAGGCGCAAAAATCTTTTTGGAAGCCTTGTATCCGATTTCCATGTAGTCAACGCCGGCTTCAAGACAAGCCTCATAGACGGCTTTGACGACGGTATCATCAAATTGGCTGTTGTTCATGAGGCCGCCATCACGTATCGTGCAATCCACGACTTTTAAATCGGGCCGGTATGATAACCACTCTTTTACTTTTGTTAAATGGGACATTTTCAATATTTAGGGTGATGAATGAAAAAATTAAGATAAAACAAAACGTTAAGCACAAGCTTGTCTATACTGCACGCGGTCATAAATTAAACTTTTATGTATTTCACGCTAAAGTTTCGCGGAGCGAAACTTTAGCGTGAAATGGTGGGTAACGTGTTTTTGTTGCCCACCATCTTAAATGTAGGGTGGGTAACGTGTTTTTGTTGCCCACCATCTTAAATGTAGGGTGGGTAACGTGTTTTTGTTGCCCACCATCTTAAATGTAGGGTGGGTAACGTGTTTTTGTTGCCCACCATCCTCATTAAAAAGTTCAGTTTGTTAACCATGCTAAGTATATAAAACAGATCGCGTTTTCACGACGATCTCATTAGTAGTTGTCCTAAAATAAGGCTTTTGTGAATATAACTTTTCACATTTCACGCGCTTTGTTGCGCGCAACAAAGCGCGTGAAATACAGTTTTGCGCGCAAAACTTTTGCGTGAAAAATTGTTTTTATTGGGCTAAATGTTATTTACGGACAAGTCTATTCTTTCAGAAGCAATCCTTGTCGTTTATAGAAAAATAGTCTGAACTACAATAACAAATCAATGCTCAAAATACTATATTAATGAGCCATTATCAATGAGCCATTATCTTATGAGAACAATTTGATATTTTTTAAATTGAGATGGTGGGATCGCTCGATGGTGGGATCGCTCGTAGATGGTGGGATCGCTCGTAGTAGATGGTGGGCGAGTTAGTTAGATGGTGGGCAAGTTCGTTTCGACGCTGAGCGTCGAAACGAACTTACCCACCCTACATCTAATCTTAACTATTAACCATTAACCATTAACCATTAACAATTAACCTAAAAAATTTTAATCGGTGGTAAAATGTTATCAATATTTTGCAAAGGCCCAAGGGGATTCTTTTTATCTTCAAATTCAGACACATTGGGCTCACCTCCCCAGATTTTGTGAACCACTAAACCATTTTTTAAAACAAGCAGGGCTTCAAATTTCCAACCGGTGGTGATTTTTTTGCGCCTGAAATTAAATAAGTCAAGAAAAACATTACCATAGCGTTTACTATGCAGCAATCTTGGGGTAATTTCAAATCCTTGGCAATGCTCTCTTGTTTTTAAACAAGCTTGTACTCCCGGATCAAGATCTTCTACTCTGATTGATTGGTTGGGTAGAAATCTTTCAATGAGTTCAAGATAAGTAATCAATTTGACATTGGGTACTTCAAACGGATCGAATCCCAATCGTTTTAAATCATCACGGGTTGTGTGTTGTGGCACTATTCTGTCAAAAGCTCTTTTGGCATCTTCAAACGTTTTCCAAGGCGATTTGGTTGTTTGTTTCACAGAGGGTAACATCCCGGCACAACCACTACCCATCACTACCAGTATGAGTATGCTTAAGGCTGAAAATACGGTTTTAATCATCTTTTTTCTCCCGTTACATCTATTTGAAATCGGAATTTATAAATCTCTCTTGAGCATCAATCAAAACTCTGGGCATAAACGATAAATCAATGACTTACATGCCATTAGGTACTCGTAAGTTATTGATTTATAGTTGGGCGTTGGAGTTTTGCAATCCCCTCTCTTGTCAAAAAAGATGTTGAAATCATAGTGATTAAGGGATTTTCAAAACAGTGATTTGAAAAGCCTTTAATTAATCAGCATTTTATAAGTTTCTTATTATTAATGATTTAGCAAAAATAACTCCACTTGTCTAATCAATTATCAATTATCACATCATATTATCAATTATCAATTATCAATTTATCCTGTATTGGTAGTATATTAATTTTTTTGAGCAGCCTTATGATAAATTTGACATCATGCTATAGCTTTTCAGTTATCAGTTTCAGGCAAAAGTTTAGCGAAGCGAAACTTTTGCCTGAAAATCAGTTCCACCTTTCACAATAAAGTTTAGCGAAGCGAAACTTTAGCGTGAACCGAAGGTCAGCGAAGCTAAATAAAGTTTTTGCGCGCAAAAACTTTTGCCTGGAAATCAGTTATCAATACCTATGATATCCAGTATGTTTAAGGCCAAAACATTTATCTGACAAACTATATGCAAAAAAAAACCTCGCCGATTTTGATAATGGGCGAGGTTGTCATGAGCTGTGAAACACATTGTTTAATAAGGGGCTTGGGGATTCATCATCTCGATTCCTACTTAATCGTGACTGCCTTGGTTCCCGTATAACCTTTGGTTAAACTAAGCCCCCTACGTCACCGTAAAGGACTCGTCTTCAAAACCGTGCATGAGACTTTCACCTCACACGGCTTCTCTCCTAACTGTTATTATTTGGCCTTACGGCCTTTCCAATACCG
>QNEL01000156.1 GCA_003645185.1 Candidatus Parabeggiatoa sp. nov. 3 | reverse complement strand
GCTAAAGACATAGAAACTTTATTATCTGCACTTGAACTTAATAGTAAATAACCTGTAACATGCGGTAAGATGTGGTGAGGAAACGAACCGCATCAACCAACCATGTTGCTATACAATTGATGCAATTCAATGTGTACGCTTTTCTAGCCCGTTCAGGTAAAGGATAGCGTTCACTTTCATGACATAAAAGTGTTGACCTGCTTTATAATGGTATTTAAAAATAATGGAAATCATTATTGCTACTTAACAGTAATCTATTACCCATCAAGGCCTTCACGCATTCTCATCATAAGTACTGAACCAGAAATTTTCAGGTATTTTTTTAATTAATAAATAGAAGCAACCAAGAAGAGGGGCAACCAAGAAGAGGGGCAACCACAAGGGATTGCCCCTACGATCTGCTTGTAGGGGCAATCCCTTGTGGTTGCCCTTTGCGGTAAAATACCTGTTTATTTGTGCTTCAGTACTTAACAACATCAAGTAATGACAAAAAGGTGAACTTATGAACTTTTGAACAAAACTATATTTCACGCAAAAGTTTCGCTACGCGAAACTTTTGCGTGAAATTCACATTTAGCTTCGCTAAATACAGTTTTGCGCGCAAAACTTTTGCGTGAGCCTTCGGTGCGCGAAGCTAAATAATGAACAGCTACTGTTCATGCCCGTTTTGAGTTTTACTGGCATTAAATCTATATTCCGAGTACAGATTCCTACTACGATCTGGAATCTGAATTAGAAGAGGAAGAGAAAAAGGCCATTTTGAACAGAGTCTTAACCGCAGCCAATAATGCAATCTATTCCCTCCAAAAAATGATGTCGCTTAAAAAAGCGAACACGCAAGGGCACAAGCCCCAGAGGCCCATAAATGGGTTTTGTAGGGGCATACCTGCGTGTCCTCCCTTGTGACAGTTAAGTAATGAACCATAAATTTTCAGGTATTTTATTAGAAACAACCAAGGGGCAACCACAAGGGATTGCCCCTACAAACGGCTTGTAGGGGCAACCCTTGTGGTTGCCCTTTGCGCTAAAATACCTGTTAGTTAAGGGCAGACACGTAGGTCTGCCCCTACAAAACACAACGTATTTAGGGACTGTAGGGGCGAACCTGCGTGTTCGCCCTCGCTTAACTTAATGGCATTGTCCCCTCCCCTCCCCACCCCCTCCCTCCCAAACCGATTTCCATTCAAGCCCGTTGTAGGGGCAGACCTGCGTGTCTGCCCGATATGGCTGAAAGGTGTCTTCTGCGTTTTATAGGTTACAATACCTTGATGATTTACATTCACTCTTTATCTTCTATCATTTAATCATGTCTGTTTCTCATTTACTGGATACACTGAATAAAGCGCAACTTGAAGCGGTGACGGCTCCGTTGGAACATATTTTAGTTTTAGCGGGGGCCGGTAGTGGCAAAACGCGCTGTTTGATTCACCGCATTGCTTGGTTATTAGAAACTGAACAAGCTCGCACTCATCAGATTTTGGCCGTTACTTTTACCAATAAGGCGGCTAATGAAATGCGTTCTCGTATTGATGCTTTGCATCAAAATTCGACGCAAGGTTTATGGGTTGGCACTTTTCATGGTATCGCGCACCGTTTATTACGCATACATTGGCAAGACGCTTTGTTGCCGCAATCCTTTCAAATTCTGGATAGTGATGATCAATTACGCATTGTTAAACGGGTATTGAAAGAGTTAGATATGGATGAAAAAATCTTCTCTCCCAAACAAGCGCAATACTTTATTAATAACCATAAAGATGAAGGTAGGCGTGCTAAAGATATTCTGGTTAATGAGGGAGGTGCTTGGCTTTTGCAAAGGTGTCGTTTGTATCAAACTTATGAAGACACTTGTCAACGCACTGGTGTTGTTGATTTTGCCGAATTGCTGTTGCGCTCTTATGAATTACTGCGCGATAATCCGCCCTTGCTTGAACATTATCAACAGCGTTTTCAATACATTCTGGTTGATGAATTTCAAGATACCAATACGATTCAATATCAATGGTTACGTTTATTGGCCGGTTCATCGGGTAAATTGTTTGTGGTTTTTGATGATGATCAGTCGATTTATGGCTGGAGAGGGGCTAAAATTGAAAATGTTCAATCTCTTCAAACGGATTTGGCAGATACCCGTTTAGTGCGTTTAGAACAAAATTACCGTTCCACGGGCACGATTTTAGAAGCGGCGAATGCCTTGATAGCACACAATGACAACCGTTTAGGTAAAACACTTTGGACAGAAGATGCCAAAGGCGAACTGATTGAGTTGTGTCAAGCCTTTAATGAAATGGAAGAAGCGGAGTTTGTTGTCAATAAAATCCAAGCGTGGAAAGGTAGACTGAACAAATTGAACCAAGTCGCGATTTTATATCGCACAACCGCGCAATCGCGTTTATTTGAAGAAGCGTTATTACGATATCGCCTACCTTACCGCATTTATGGCGGCCTACGTTTTTACGAACGCCTTGAAATTAAAGATATTTTGGCTTATTTGCGTTTATTGGTACACCGTGATAATAATGGCGCGTTTGAGCGGGTTGTGAATACGCCAAAACGGGGAATTGGTGAACGCACAATTGATATCGTGCGCGGTGTCGCCCGTCAACAGAAAGTGTCTTTATGGCAAGCCGCGAATCGCGTCATTGAAACACAGCAATTAAAGGCTAGAGCCCGTAACACGCTTAAAGGTTTTTTGGATTTGATTAAGCGATTGGCTGGGCAAGTCAATCAAATGCCACTCTCTGAACAAATTAAACAAATCAAGAGTGCGACGGATTTAACAGCACATTATCAAAAAGGGGGGAAAGAAGAGGCAGAAAAACGTTTAGAAAACTTGGCTGAATTAGAATCTGCCGCGTTTCAATTTGAAAAAACGCACAAAGGGAGTCCAAACTTGGTGACAGCGTTTCTCGATCATGCCACCTTAGAGGCCGGTGAAGGGCAAAGTCATTCGATTGAGGATAGTGTACAATTATTGACTTTACACGCTGCGAAGGGATTAGAATTTGAAGTTGTTTTTTTATGCGGTTTAGAAGAAGGCTTATTTCCACATCAAAACAGTCTTGATGAAGATATGTTGGAAGAAGAACGCCGATTATGTTATGTCGGCATGACACGGGCGCGTCAACAGCTTTATCTTTCCCATAGTCAAAGCCGATATCGTTATGGGCATCGTGAACCGAGTATACCTTCTCGATTTTTGAGTGAAATCCCAACCGATTTAATTTACAGAGTGCGTTTATCGTCTCCTACAAGGATTGTATATAAGAAGGGATTAGATCGTGGTTGTACCTAGTACAGGAAAGCGGAAATCCTAAGACCACCTAGTAGGCCTAAAAAGTTGCCCCAGTTTTTCAATGGTATGGAAACTGGAGCGATCCTGCACTAGTACCACACGTCGTTAATTTATCGGATCATAATTATTAATAGTTAATTTATAATGCCACGGAAAAACACAGCACGGAATGAATTTTTCCGTGTTTTTCCGTGTTTTTCCGTGGCAAAATCTACCCAATTTAGTTAGCGGTTTTAAATCCTTTTTTATATGCTAAGTATACATCTCAAACATCCAAAATAGAAATTCATAACCATGAACATTGCTGAATACGCTATTCAGAAAAAAACGATTACGCTGGTTTTAACCTTTGTACTACTAGGCGGCGGTTTGCTGTCTTATGAACGTCTTGGGCGATTTGAGGATCCCGAATTTACTATCAAAGAGTCTTTGATTCTGACTTACTATCCGGGTGCCCTCCCCACCGAAGTTGAGGAAGAAGTGACTGATGTCATTGAAACCGCTGTCCAACAAATGCCGCAATTGAAAAAGGTGACTTCTCTCTCCCGAGCAGGGCAATCTATCATTATCGTCAAAATGAGGGATAAATATGACAAACACACCTTGCCCCAAATTTGGGATGAATTGCGTCGTAAAGTCAGCGATGTCCAATCCTCTCTACCCCCAGGTGTGCAACCTTCAATCGTCAAAGACGATTTTGGTGATGTTTACGGTATCTTCTTTGCCGTGACGGGAGAGGGGTATTCCTATCGAGAAATCAAGGATTATGTGGATTTTCTCAAACGAGAATTACTCCTCGTGCCGGGTGTCGCTAAAATAGATATATGGGGCGCACAGCGGGAAGCCATTTTTGTAGAAATTTCCCGTGCTCGCTTGGCACAATTGGGCATTTCCTTACAAGCCATTTATAAGACTTTAGAACAACAAAATCTGATCACTTCTGCGGGCCGAGTCAAAGTGGGCAATGAGTCTATTCTGATTCATCCCACCGGTGAGATTGATTCTGTTCAAGAAATCGGCGAGTTGCTGATTAATGAGAAGGATTCGGATAAGCTGATTTATCTTAAAGATGTTGCCACAATTAACCGGGATTATGTGACACCACCACGGACACTATTACGCTTTAATGGCACGCCGGGCTTAGCTATCGGGATTTCCAGTGTTTCTGGCGGAAATGTGGTGACGCTCGGTAAAGCGGTGAAAGCGAAGCTGAAAGCCCTTGAAGCCCAATCACCGCTGGGCATGACATTTGGCATCATTTCCTACCAGTCGGATACCGTTGAAAAAGAGGTGAATGGTTTTGTCAACAGCTTTTTATTAGCCTTGGCGATTGTGATCGTCATTCTCCTGATTTTCATGGGCCTACGCAGCGGCTTATTGATTGGTGGCATTTTGGTACTGACGGTGTGTGGCACCGTGATTGTCATGGATATCTATGACATCGATCTGCATCGCATCTCTCTTGGTGCCTTGATTATCGCCCTCGGCATGTTAGTCGATAATGCGATTGTGGTGACAGACGGCATTCTCGTCAGAATCCAAAGCGGTATGAATCGCCTCAAGGCAGCGATGGAAGTGGTTGAACAAACCATGTGGCCGTTATTGGGTGCGACTGTGGTTGCCATACTCGCCTTTGCCGCCATTGGGCTGTCTCAAAATGCAGCCGGTGAATTTACCCGCGCCTTATTTCAAGTGATTCTGATCTCCTTGCTCATGAGTTGGGTGCTGGCGATTACCGTCACCCCTTTATTTTGTGTCTACTTTTTAAAAGCAGGTACGCAGCAGGTTGGACAAGATCCTTATCGGGGCATCCTTTATCAAGGCTATAAAGCTTTTCTACGTATCAGCATCCGTCTCAGATGGCTCACCATTAGCCTCATGTTGGGTTTATTGTTTCTTGCCATTTACGGATTTGGGCTGTTAGAAGACAGCTTTTTTCCGGGTTCCAGTCGGCCCCAATTTATGATTAATTATTGGCGTACTGAAGGCACTGATATCCGCGCTACCAGTTCCGACTTGAAACAGATTGAAGCGTATTTGATGAAACTGGAAGGCGTTGAATCCATTAGCACCTTTGTCGGCGCAGGCGCATTGCGTTTTATATTAGTCTATCAACCAGAAAAAGATTACAGCAGCTATGGGCAAATACTGGTTACCGTTGACGACTATCGGCGTATTGATAACCTGATACCAGAGGTGAGACAGTATTTAGACAGCCACTTTCCAGATGCTGAACCGAAAATCAAAAAATTCCGACTCGGCCCCGGCGGTGGCGCGATGATTAAAGCCCGTTTTAGTGGGCCTGATCCCGTCGTACTGCGACAATTGTCCAACCAAGCACAAGCCATTATGCGTGAAGATGGCGGAGCCATTGATATTCGAGATGATTGGCGACAGCGCGTCAAAGTGCTACGCCCTCAATTTGCGGAAGCACAAGCCAGGTTAGTCGGTATTTCTCGTTACGATGTCAGTCGCACATTGGAAGCCACTTTCAGTGGTACCCAAGTCGGGATTTACCGGGAAAACAATAAACTGTTGCCCATCATATCAAGGCCGCCAGAAGCGGAACGACTGGATGTCGGTAACATTGAAGATATACACATCTGGAGTCCGGCCGCGAAAAAGTCGATTCCTCTGCGTCAAGTGGTTTCAGGATTTACGACAGAATGGCAAGATGCGATTATTCATCGGTATAACCGCAAACGCACGATCACGCCCCAATGTGATCCCAAAGTGGGTAATGCCAGCGTCGTCTTTCAACGTATTCGGCCGAAAATAGAAGCGATTGAACTGCCACTGGGTTATGAATTGGAATGGGGTGGTGAATATGAAGATTCCACAGAAGCGCAAACCGCGCTGGCCGCCGGCCTACCGATTAGCTTCTTAATCATGGTACTGGTTGTGATTTTTCTATTCAATGCGCTACGGCAACCCTTGATCATTTGGCTTTGCGTACCGCTGGCCATTATTGGTGTCGCGCCAGGCCTGTTGCTCACCGGAGAATCTTTTGGATTTATGGCCTTATTAGGTTTCCTGAGTTTATCCGGTATGCTGATCAAAAACGCCGTCGTTCTGATAGATCAAATTGATTTAGAAATCAGGGAAGGTAAAGAAGCCTTCCAAGCCATTTTAGACTCCTCTGTCAGTCGCTTACGTCCAGTCACCATGGCCGCCATCACAACCGTATTGGGCATGGTACCCCTGTTTTTTGACGCTTTCTTCAAAGGCATGGCCGTCACGATCATGTTTGGACTGACTTTTGCCACCGTGCTGACATTGATTGTTGTGCCAGTGTTGTATGCCGTATTTTTTAGAGTAAAATCAAATAGTTAAATCAATCAGTGTTGAACAGTGAGAAGATTATTGATCTGGATAGAACACAGATTATGGCCTGATTAAACTGACTAACGCTGATTAAAACTAAATGAGCGTCAATCAGGCCATCATCTATCACTGTAATGATGGCGACATTGAATCACAACAACTTCGCTTTCATCGAAAGCATAAATAAGACGATGTTCATCATCTATTCGGCGTGACCAATAGCCGTGAAGATTCAATTTGAGTTGTTCCGGTTTTCCGATACCTTGGGTAGGGGTTTTACAAGTTTCTAAACACAATCTAATGATGCGTTTAAGCATTTTGCTATTGTGTTGATGCCACCATTCTAAATCTTCTAGTCCAGTTTCAGTCCAAGTAAGCTGTAACATCTATTTCCTTGTATTGTCCTTGACGATGTTGTTCTATGCCTTTGCGAAGTCTTTCCGCATTGGCTGGATTTTGTAATAAGTACAGGGTTTCCATGAGTCCATTATAATCATTAGCATCTAGGAGAACTACCGATTGACTTTCGTTCCTCACCACCGAAATGACTTCATGATTTTGGTTGACACGGTTAAAAACGCCAGTGAGGTTTGTTTCTATTTCATGAGCTGATATTTGTTCCATATATAAATAACCTTGTAAACATGAGTGTGTGGTTTCTTCAAAGTGGTTTTAAATCCGCTTTTTGCAATCAATGAACGAAACATCATAAGCTTTTTTTTAATGATAAGCGTGACAATAGAACGCAGATTAGGGCCTGATGAAACTGACTAACGCTGATAAATGTGTTGCGTTTTTAACGCACGCAACACAGAGTTGCACAGAGTTTCACAGAGAAAACCCCTTCAAACAGCAAATACCCTAAAGCCTTGATTCCCAAAGCAATAAATCACAAATTGCGAGATTTTGGCCTCTGGGTATTCCTTTTTCAGGCCCTCCACATACCCATTGATTTGTTCCGTATCGGCCTTGAGCAATTCAAATTTGTCAATACTCGTTTTGAGTTCCTTCAATTTGGTGTTCGAGTAATACTTAAATTCAATCACCCACCGTAGCCCTGCAAACTTTTCGTTATATTTCCCCACAAATTCCAAATCGCTTTTGCCTTGAGGATAGGAACGTTCAACATGCCAAATAAACCAACGAGACAGATAGCGGCTACACAATTCATAGAAAGTCGTGCGATAAAAATTCTCATTCACTTGTTGAAAAATCACTTCCGGTAACTGCGACACATACTCTTCCCAATAGCCCGCAAATAATTGTTCAAGATTGGGTTCATTGACAAAACGCTGCATCATTGGCGCGTAACGAGTAGACACATCAATCTGGTGGATTTCATTAAAATATTCTAAGAAAATCTGCTGCATGTTCAGGTTAGGCAATTTCAGATAAAAAGGATCTTGTCTCGTTAACATGCCTAAGTAGAAAAAAGAAACCGGAAAAAATCCCTTTTCAAAGAACTGAAACAGGTTAAACTTTTCAACTAGAAAGACTTCATCATAAGGCATCTGATTCTGCAAAGTCAGTTTGTCAACAAATTCCTCGGTATTCTGGGGATTAGAAGCCGTTAACCGTCTAACCCAAGAGAGTTCTGTTTTCAAATTCGGGTCATTCAAACGAGGGGGAATGGTTTTATGGCGGCACAGATACTTCAAAAAGTACATCACAAGCGTCGAATTATAAAGCGCCTCACCCTCTGGATTGACAAAATGATAGCCATTGTAATGGTTTTTGATAATAGCCTCGACAAGCGTTCGAGTTGCCGGATCAATCTGATAATCCCGATAAACCTGATCCAGTAATTGAGTCACTTCAGTCTGTGTAAAACCCAACATGGCTTCAAATTCAGGATCTAAAGTGATGAAATTGGCAATGTTATAACCCGAAGCCATATCATCTATCGTGATAGGCAAGACACCTGTGATAAACACATTGTCGATGGCCCCCGTTTTACGGCCTTCCTTCAAGGTTTTGAAAAACGTCTTGAGAAAACTGTCATCCGCTGTCAATTCTCGGTAGAGTTCATCCTTATGCACCGTAATCAGTTGATTGGCAAAGTTATCATATTCGTCAATGATGACATAAAGCTTTGGTAAATCCTTGTCTTGTTGAATGGCGCTGAGAAGCCATTGAAGGTTGGATGAGGCTTCATCCTTAACATTTATGCTGAGATTGTCATTGAACCTGATGGCATTTCGATTCACAAGGCTTCTCATTTCTAAGTTGCAAGTCAAATCAAAACGTTTTTCAATATCAATGAGGGTACCCGTTGGTTTCACCAATGAAAAATCCAGGTGTAAAACCAAAAAGGTATTATGCAATGGTGTCGGATGTTGACCAATGTAGGTTTGCCCAAACAACCGTTCAAAATCATCGCACCGATTGATGTCATAATAACATTCTAGCATCCGGCAAAAAAGCGATTTTCCAAATCGTCTGGGACGCAAAAAAACCGGATTGAGAACCGTTTCCAATTTTTCAATATAAACCGTTTTATCAACAAAATAACCGTTTTTTTGGACGATTTCTTCGTAATTGGCTGAACCATATAACACTTGTTTTTTCATAACTGAAACTCCGCAAGCATTTTGAAAAGTGATCGTATAATAACGCTTTTATCTGACAAAAGGCAATGCGTTTTGAGTACTCATCTTAGCAGCTATCAATTTAGTACAGCGGATTAACTTCAGCCTCGGATTAGTTTATTGGTAGCCTTGAGGAAAGAAGTTTATTTAGCTTCGCTGATTGCTGAAGTTTTTTTAAAACGGAACGCAAGGGGCGCAAACGACGCAATGGATTTTTCCTGAGAAATAGCGTCTTTTGCGTTTAGATCGATTTCAATCTCAGCCTCACCAGTTGCATTCGACATAAAAGCAGCATGAAATCATATTGCAAACTCAAGTTGGAACGAAAGCCGATATAATCTAATTGCAAACTCAAGTTGGAACGTAAAGTTTGCACAACAAATCAATGTTGCAAGTCATCAGGATGGCTGAATAATCCGCTACGTGTGCGATATTTTAAGCTGCTGATTTCTTTGGGGCTGCGAATCACGCATTCGTTGAGTGATAGGGGAGTTTGTCTAAAGTGTGTTGGTAAGACATTGATTTCACTGAAATCTTCTATTAAGGCATCAATTTGGATTTCGCCGTCAACCCCTAAAGTGGAGGCCGCATTCAGTACGCTGTCACTGGATTGAATACTGTGTTGGGCACTGAGGCTGATGTTGCCGCCATCGCCGACAAAACCGCTGGTAATCAAGTGGCTGTTGTTAAGAATCATTAAATCGGGTTGGCTTAGGCTGATATTGCCTCCTTTGTTTTGTTTGTCTGCGCCAATCGCTTGCGTGTTGATGCGACTGTTGAGGAGATAAACTTGTTCGTTTGATTTAATCGTGATATCGCCGCCGGCGGAATCGACTGAGTGAGTCACGATACCACTGTTGTGTAAACTCATCTGATCGATATTGAGAATCAAATGGCCTGCTTTGCCATGCCCTTCGGCCGCAGCTTGAATCGTTCCACCCGCTTCTAATGATGCCTTTGGCGCGCTTATCTCTATCTTTCCCCCTTCACCTTGCGTAAACGCATTACTGAATAAGCCACTGGCTTGCCCTTCAATTCCCTTTCCGTTGATCTCAATCCTTTGATTCGCTTTAATCGTTAATTGGCCTCCCGATCCGGTGGTTTGGCTGGCATTGTGCAGCCCCGAACTGGATTTGATTTGTCCGCCATTTGTGAGACTGAGGTTATCGACTTGGATGGCTATCTCGCCAGCTTTTCCGATATGTTGCGTATCGGCGCGAATCACGCCATTTTCTGTCAGTGTTAATGTCGGGGTGTCAATCCTGATATTGCCGCCTTGGCCTGTGCCACCGGTGCTGCTTTGTATGCCGCTATAAATGAAACCTGTTGATTGGCTGTTGAATGATTCCGCTAAACAGGAACCGTTGCCGTTGACTAAACAACCGGATATCTTGATAGCTTCTTGGGCGGATACGGTGATATCACCGGCCGAACCGGCTGTGCCGAATTGAGCGGTGCTATCAATTTGTGATCCAAAGTTGAGCTGTATACGATTGGCTGTGATAGTGATGTTGCCCGCTTGGCCGGTGGGTGTCATATCGCCTTTTTTAACGACTTGTGCTGTGATGCGGCTACCTTGTGTGAGTGCTAATTCATCGTTGATTTTGAGGGTGATATCTTGTCCGTTTTCATGGCCTCGCGTATCGGCCCAGATGTGGCCATTGTCCATAAACAGTTGCCCACCGCGAATGTAAACGCTGCCACCACCTGCTCCGCTGACATCAAGATTACCCGATTGCCGTTCTGAATGTTTTGGGGTGCTATCTGTGATTGTGATTTGACCGAATGGTTGAAAGGGATTATCTGGCATGTTTTCAGGATGGATGGGGACTTCCAAAGTATCGGCGACACTGATTAAATTAATCCTGCCTCCCGATGCGCCCATAAAACTATTTTGCCAAGTGTCTTCTACAAGGTATTGTCCGTCTTCTATGTTTAAATCGCCACCGATGAAAGAAAGCGTTTTTTGAGGGGGCACGATGAGAAAACCACCTTGTTTGGAAATGCCAGCAGGTGAGTCAGTGAGAAATCCAAAGGCCGTGGGTGGGGCAACTTTTAACAGAGTGGATTCTGGATGGGTGGCATCAAAACGCCCCTCTTCGCCTAAACGGAGGTAATCAGCAGTGCTGGCGTGAAAAGAGCCATAAACACTTAAACGGGCATTGGGCCCAAACAGGATACCGGCCGGATTGAGAAAATACAGATCAGCATTGGGCATTGAACTGTGTAAAGTGCCATTGATGTAGGATGGGTGATTGCCCGTGACACGGCTGATGACATTTTGAATGCTATCAGGCCCGCCAAAGCTGGCGATTTCATGGGATTGGAGATTGAAAGTTTCAAAGCTATGAAAGAGGTTGTCACCGAGTTGTTTTCCAAGAGAGGCGGTAATGGGGAAGACTTGGCCGTATTGTGTTTCTTGGCTTTTTAAAATGCCCCTTGGGCCGCCTAATGTGCCATCAAGTCTGATTTCAGCGTGGAGAGGCGTGTTCAAGAATAGGGTAGCCAGTAAGCTGGTTTTCCATAAGAGGGGGTGATGTGTTGTCATGTTTTTTTGAATTTTTGATAGAACGCTGATTATCATGATTAAACTGATTAACGCTGATTAAAGATTAAAAAATCAGTCTTGATCATGACAATCATTTAAATCAGCGTTCTATCCTTTTAATTGATTGTAATAGAACGCAGATTCTCATGATTAAACTGATTAACGCTGATAATTAATCAGCTACGAAAAGGCTGCGGTGGAGTGCAAAATTTATTTTGCATTTGGTTTGAAAAGCGGGCCGTCAAGATTTATCTTGATGATCTTTAATTTATTCATTCCGATCTTCTGTCTGTTCACAATCGCCGCTTATGACGGGAGAAAAACGAATCCTTCTCTTACGCAGTTGTTGAATGAGTTTCTCAACATCTGCGTCGTCATACGGTGAGGCATCGGTGGCTAAGAGGATATCGCCCCCTTTTTTGGTATGCGGTATGGCGATACTCAATGCTTCTGCTGAGGCTTCTGGACAACTGCCACCGCCGGAAATCTTGAGTTTTTCAATCGCTTCCAATAAGACGTTGATATCACGGGTAAATGCTTTGATCGTGACTTCATCGGTAAAGATAATTAAGGCGATGAGGGGGGCCTTTTCAGGATCGATGCCAGCAATGATGGCTTTGAGTGCTGTGACAATACCATTGATTTCTTCTGTCATGCTCGCTGTCACATCAAGTACAATGCTCATATCGACTTGGATATCATCAGGAATGGCGATTTTGCTACGCGCTCGGTTGGTGTGAGTGGGATATTCGTTTGCTTTGATTTCACCTTCGTAAATTAACATGAGCAAACCAGGTTCTGTTAAAACGACTTCGATATTTACCGTTGCTTGACTATTCTCGGTGTTAGCCTGTAAGTCACTGAATAAACAGGTTATTTTTGAAAATTCGCTCAAATCGCAAATCGCGTTATCGCTGTTAAGCGATTTCAATTCAACCGCTTTTGGTAAAACCGTGACTAACTCAATACCGGTTGCGCTAACGGGGGCATAACGATTGAGTTGGGCCGTGAGGCTGTAGTGCAAATCCTGTGTGATCTCGATAGGAACAGGTGCATGGCTGATTGAAAGAGAGAGGTAGGGTATCACTTTTGTCCAAGTGATTTGCTGATCATCGGGATATTCATTGGCCATCACGGTGACACGGTTTTTCAGTGTCTTCGCTTGGCTGTTGCTAATGATAACTTCGGCTGTTGCATGCTGGCCTGGTGTTAAATCGGCTAGGTGACAAGTTAAGGTGTTCTCATTGCACTGGCCGCCATTTAAGGCTTCAATAGAAACTAAGCTTGTACCCACAGGTAAGTCTTCAGTAAGGATAATATCAGTTGCCGTTTTATCGCCTTGATTGGTGACGGTAATCCTGTAGCTTAGGTTAGCGCCTTGTTCAAGTGGGCGTTGATTCGCGACAACCTTGAGTTGGATTTCAGAATCCGGTTCGCTAAAGTCTGGATGGCAATCTTCTCCGTTACCCATAACACAACGCTTGTCTGAGAAAATGTAGCCCTTTTTATTGGCTGTTACCTGATATTCGCCTTCAGGCAAATGAATGATTTTCCAAAAGCCGAGATCATCAGTCATATCGCTTTGATCACCGATTTGCACGCTGACACCAGCAATAGGATTATCCCCTTTTTTGTCATAGAATATCTTGCCAGAGGCGTGGTAGGCACTGAGTTGACAAGGTGATGGGCAAGGCGTTAAGACAAATTCAACGTCAATCCGTTGTGCTGTATTGAGATGGGCTAAGCTTCTTTTGACGGGGCGATCAGGGTGTCCAATGACATGCAACGGTTCAATTTTGGGTATAAAACCTTCAGCGTCGATTTCAAGATGATAGTGCCCTGGCATGGGAAAATCGAACTTGTAAATGCCTGTGGTTTCATCTTGAGCTATATCGGGCTGCTTTTCTGGGGGTAACGCTTGATCGTTTTGGGTAACATGAAGCGTGGCGGGGATAAACCCAACATCATCTCTGATGGAAACATTGATGGCGGTATAATTATCATTGTGGTTATTGGTTATCAAGTGGCGTGTTTCACTCTCGGTTTTGGCTCCAAATTGATCGATAGCTTCAACTTTCCAATAGTAAACGGTGTCGTTTTTCAATCCAAAGTGATTGTCTAGGCTTGCCATTGAAAAAATGAGCTGAGTCAGCGTTTTAACCCCTACAGTGAATGCCTCATCTTCAGCTAGGATTAAATGATAGGTGATAGCTTCTCCATCGGGATCGGTTGTTGTTTGCCAATCAAATAGTGAGTGCGTTTGTATTTCGTCGCCGTCGGCGGGTGTGATTAACTCAAAGGGTTCGGGTTGTGCATTATCTGAGCGATTTTTGTAGACTAGCGAACGTTCTGGCAATGTGGCGGGTTGCGCGTTATTCTTGGCCGTGTAAAAGATTTCGTAGCGGCCAGGTTCGTTGAAATCGGTATAACCGATTTCAAAACGCTTGGATTCGGCATTGTAGTCGAGTACTTCGCTGTTCCGTTTTTTGGAAGGCGAGCGAATCAAGATTTGCGCGGTATCAACGAAATGGGGATCATTCGCTTCTAAAAACAACACGCTAGCGTTTTCCCCTTCATTTAAATAAACCGTCGGCGTGACAGCTACGATTTCGGGCTGATTATCAGGTAGGCTCTTTTGAGCAGCCTTACCAAGGAATAGGGTAGCGGCCTGTTGCCCATCACCGTCTAACGATAAATGATGACTGCCTTTGCCATCACCGTTATCATCTAACAAGGGGTGTTGCTTGGCATGATCTAAATAGGGGAAATTGACAGTGTTCGCAGAGACGATATCAGTGCGCGTCAAAATTTTGAAATGAGCCGCGCCTTGGATAAAGGCCTCTTTTAAAGAGGCACCGCGCCAAAGTTGATCAAAAAAGACATCAATAAATAATTCACCACCCCCTTCTATTTCAAACAAGCCTCTTTCAGAAGCTTCCTTATCAGTCGCGCTGGTGATAATGACGCGCCCCTGTTTGGAGAGTTTTGGAATAAAAGCCCCTGAATAACTGGCCCCGATTACGACGACGATAGGGATTTTATGCGCCGCTTGATTTAAGCTTAATTCGAGTTTTGCCAACATCGTATTGAGTTCAAACGGCGACATCATCTCATTACCGATGTAAAAACCCTCAGTGCTGCCGTGATCAACCATAATAATATATAAGGGGGCCGGCACACGGTTCATTTTATTCGGTGCCCAGATTTCGATAGCGTCTTCGATTGCTTGCTTGCTGGGGATGTCATTAACCTGCGGTTGCGTGTGATCATAATTAAAATAAACCATATCATCCGATTGAAATCCGCTTTGACGCAGCCGGTGATAAACGCGATTTAAGGTTTGGTTATACGCTTCCAAGCCTTCTTGATCGGGCAAACTGCCTTGGATGAGAATGGCATAACCGGCCGATAGAGAGAAATTGGCGCGATCTACAATGTCAAAAGTGTTCCCAGTCGTGTCGGCTTGTACAGGTGATAAGGCCAATAATGACAATAAAATCAAATAGATGTGCCTTATAACCCAGACAGTTCGGGGGGTAAAGTTGAGTCTAAAATGAACGAATGGGAACGAATGAAAAATGAAAGTGTTCATAGTTGAAAAGTGATCTGTGATAAGTGAATTCCGAATGCAAAATAAATTTTGCACTCCAATTGCAAAATAAATTTGAACGAAAACCGAATGCAAAATAAATTTTGCACTCCAATTGCAAAATAAATTTGAACGAAAACCGAATGCAAAATAAAT
>QNEL01000155.1 GCA_003645185.1 Candidatus Parabeggiatoa sp. nov. 3 | reverse complement strand
TATTTTACAACCAAGGGCAACCACAAGGGATTGCCCCTACGAACCGCCCGTAGGGGCAATCCCTTGTGGTTGCCCCCTTTCTGTTTTTTTAAATATACCTGAAAATTTATGGTTCAGTACTTAACACCTCATTAACAAAAGTCTCTTCTGTTTGGCCTTCTACCACAAAATGCAAACGTATCATCGCCCCGGCCTCCCGCCAATAACATTTTTTTCCCACAATTCACTCAAGGTGTATTCTTCTAACCATTCAGTCAATTCTTCTGGCACAAGGCGATTAAAGGAAGAAACCCCTTGTTTCTGTTCCACGACAATCACTTCATCAGTATTAAAATGATCAATAAAAGTGCTAGATTGAGTCGCTAAAATAATTTGTGTATGAACTGAGGCACTACGAATAAGCGAAGCCAGTACAGTGATAGCATAAGGATGAAGGCCCAGTTCAGGTTCATCTAATACTATCAACGAAGGTAAATCTGATTCCGGCTGTAATAACGTCGTGATCAAGGCCATCGTGCGTAAAGTGCCATCAGAAAGTTGATGAGGCCCAAAATCATACTTTGAATAACAAGAACGCCAATGAAGTTGAATATAATTGGGATTCAGTGCCAAGGGTTCCAAGATAAAGTGACTAAAAAACGGTGCGATTTGTCTGATCACATCAACAATACGTTCATAGTAGGGAAATTGTGTTTGTTGTAATTTGTAAAGCACCGCAGCCAAATTACCCCCATCATTCAATAATGAACGATTATTATGGAGTTCACAATTGCCACGCATTTTAGCCGTTTCAGAAGTATTATGAAATTGGAAAACATGATATTGCTTAATTTCATCTTGCACTTTTTGCTTCAGATGAGTTCCAAGCGGTTGAGCATTAAAAAAGAGACTTTCCTTATGCCCCGTACCCAAATTTTCATTTTTTTCCAGAGACTCAAAAGATTCCTCTAAAAATATGAGCGTATCAATAGGCGCTTCGACTAATTTCAGTCCATACGAACAGAGAACCTGATCAATATCAAGACAGAAGCGTGCTGCCATTTGAGGAGTCACCTCAGTGCCATAATGTAGCAGACTATTAGCCCCGCCACTTTTACCAACATAAAACTGTAAGCTATTGTTTTTCAAGGAAGCCAGTAGTCTAAAAATATCAATAAAGTTTGACTTACCCGCCCCGTTTGCCCCTATTAACACATTAATGGGTTTTAATTCAAGCCTCAGTTCAGGGATAGATTTAAATCCAAAAATATCCAGTTCTTTTAACATTTGTGATGGTTTTTGGCTCCTTTGCACATCCAAGTTGCGATGAAAATTGATTTGACAGTTCATATTTTGTGTTGACGTAATCTTTCACACCAATTCATAAGCCGAGCGCCTTCATAGTTCAAACTATCGTTTTACCCGTTTTGGCATCTATCTTAATTCTGTGAATATATTTTGGATGCAAATGATCGAAATCATCATCTGTTGTCATGAGACAGACACCTAGTGTTGCAGCAGTTGCCGCAATCCATAAGTCATTTTGCCCCATTGGGCGAGCGGGTTTCATGAGCTTTTCAGAAAAATAGTCAATTTGAGCATAGTTATCAATAATGCCTACCAAATTAAGATCAATAACTGTTAATTTCTCCAATTGCCTACTCAAGTAGGCCTTTTTCTCTTCGCCCCAACCAAATTTCATAGCCAAAGCATACATCTCTCCTTTAGTCACACAAGAAATCAGACTACAGTTTGGACGGCTACGAAATTGATAATCAGATTCCAGTTGTTGACCAACACGATTTTTACGGATGAATTGCAAAATAATGTTGGTATCTAGCAAAATCAGATCGTCAAGAGGTATCATGATAATTCCTCCAGTGCTTTGAGAATGTCTTCATCTGTTTCTTCTCCCGGCCAGGATCCGTAAATCGCACTCATACCACTGTCTGGCGTTTGCGGTACCTTGAAATCATTCAGATTAAACGGACGCTCAAGCGGTGTTGGGAGTTGCCCCCATACTTTCAAATCGTGGGCTTTCGCTACGATGATTTGTTCAGCATCAATAGTCAATACTTCTCCACAGCTCGTAAAGTGGGCCCGGCCTGAAACCAAAACATCTTCACCTAATAGCGTTGACAGTGTTTTTTGATCAACAGATTTGGCGAAGCATTTAATCAAGCACTGTTTTTCCGCAGTGATAAGGGCGAAAGTGCGATCACTCACTGTCATGGCATCTAGTCTGCCAGCCACTTTAACTTGACGCGGCGCGGGAATACTGGCTGCTGCTTTATGTTCTAAACTGTTTTCCCCCTCAAAAGCGTCATCAGGAGTGCTGATTGACTTGTATTCCAAAAATTGAATGAATTGTAAAGCATCGGGTAAGTATTTAGGGGAGAGATGCTGTAATGCTTCAATAATAGTCGTTACCGTGGGAAAATGTGGTGTTATCTCTCGTGAAATCATTGTTGCCATAATCAAGCCTCCTTATGCTTTTTCAGTTATCAGTTATCAATGCTTTGATATCCAGTATATTCAAGGCCAATTTATGTATCTGACAAACTATATTTAACGCAAGAGACGCAAGAGACGCAAAATTTCTATTGATACAGAGCATCTTTAGCGTCTTTAGCGTCTTTAGCGTCTTTAGCGTTTATATTAATATCAATCGCTTTGCGAAACATCATCCTGTTTAAACCTTTCCACAATCCAATACAAGGCCGTCTCGTCTAACTTGCCCGCAAATAAATCCACCAAGGCTTGGTTCATTTCTGCCTCATCAATACGCCCATCATCACCGCCATACTGATTGACAATAGGGGCGTAATGATCTGGAATTTGGAACTGGAGAAAAAGTTCACTGATCCAATGTAAGGTGTACCTGTTTAACCAAGGCTTTCCGGCAAAGAAGTCGGATACGGCTTGATTCATGCCATCCTCATCAATCTGGCCATCTGGGCCGGCGTAAGCACTGATCAGATCGGCTGTGATTTCGACATCAATACTCCCTTGATTGCCGGCACTGTCTAACACTTGAATCGTGTCATGTCCTTTGTAATTTTTCTGGGCGGTATAATCTATTGTTTTGTACACTTCGCCTTCAAGTGTTAATTGAGATTCACTCAGTACCCCTAAACCGGCCCAAAGTGTGTAATCGCCTGTGCCACCGCTGATCGCTATTTTCAAAGTTTCACTTGAATGGATATATAACGTCTTAGGTGAAGCCAGTAATTGCTTGGTATACACATTGATTTGAGCTTGTGCGCTTTTTCCGGCCGCATCTTGTACGGTGAGTTCATCAATGCCTTTGATCAGCGGTGCGGTATAGGTGATTGTATTGGCTTGTTCATCTGTTGGCACTTCACCTTGTTTCGCAAGCCAGGTGTAAGGGGCTGTGCCTCCCGTGACGGTAAAATCACCGGTATCTTTTGGATGAATATTCCGGATTGAGGGCGTAATCGCTAAACCGGGGGAGGCGACTTCTATAGTCGCTTTTTTTAAGGTGCCGGCGGCATCGCTGACATAAATGAAGGCCGTGCCGATTTTATTCGGGGCTGTCCAAATGACGGTTTCACCTTCGGTTTTATCCAAATGCCCGACACTGCTGCCCCAGCGTTTTTTTCCAAAACCGCCTGTGGCGTGTAATCTCAACGTTTCTCCTATATCTAAATGCCCTGAAACGGGGGTTATCCATAAATCTAAGGCGACTGTGATCTCGGCACTGACGTGATGCCTGTCGGCATCTTTTAAATTCAGGCTGTAATGCCCGGCGACTTGTGGCGCGGTATACCTTATGAGGCCTGAACCTAATTCGACTTCACCGCCTGTCGCAGTCACGCTGTACGGATGTACGCCGCCTAAGACGCGAAGCTGGGTTGTTTCTCCTGGGACTAGGAATAATTGTTGTTGACTTAATGCTAAGTCTTTGCCTACTAAGATTAAAACTTCTAGGCTATTGCCTAAGCCGTCAATAACGGTGAGGGTATGCAATCCGGCCCGTTTGGGGGCGATATACTGAACGGTGTCGTCGGATAGCTTTCGCACTTGCCCGCGTGTCGCTATCCAAACATAATCGCCATCACCACCGCTGGCCCGTAAGTTGACTTGCCCGTAACGTTCAATCACGGCCTGTTCTGGTGTGACACTCAAGGGCCTCACGATTTCAACGGTTGCTTGTGTCGTATTATTTAAGGCATCGGTTGCCCTCAAGACGACGGTATCGGCTTTATCGTATTGATAAATAAAGGTATTTTCTTTTTCGCCGGTTTCGATAATGCTTCCCTTATCGTCTGTCATTTGATAAGGCGGTTCGCCGCCGGTAACTGAAAAGGAAACTGGTTCATTTCTTTCTATCGTGGCATAAGCGGGTGTGATATCTAAAGGCAGTGAATGCACTACCAAGACTGAAATAGATAAAACGGTTTTGCCTGCACGGATTGATAACCACGTTGAACCGGTTTTCTGGCCAGTCACCACACCGTTATCAATAGAAACAATTTCGGCATCACAATTTTCTAATGCGACAGCATTTTCTAAATCACAGAGCTTGAACTCTGCTTTTTCAAAAAGCGTTTCTTCACCGGTTGGCGTGATCTCATAAACCTTTATGGGTTGGGTTTGGCCTTCTGGCAAAATAATGATATCGGGTTCAACCCGCAAGCGATACGTTTTTTCTTGCACATTGACGGGTATGGCCGCTTCTCTGCCTTGATAACGCGCATCCAGTGTTGTCGTGCCCGCGCTTTTCGCGCTGACTTGGCCGTTTTTCACTTGGGCAATCTCTGAATCTTCAATCTGCAATTCGGCCTGTGATGTCAAATCTATAAAATTGCCATCGGCTAAATAGCCGCGAACGGAGATGGCTTGGGTTTCATCGACTGACAAGTTTAAGGTTTCAGGCGCGATATGTAACAAGACTAATGTGTCGTTGATGCCCGACATATCCGGTGGGATAAAGCCAACCGAGGTGTCTTCTTGGGTAGCCTCGACTAAGGCCCACGCAAAATCAATCCCATCAGTCACCCAAACATAAAACACGCCTTCTTCTGGTACGGTGTAGGTTGCTTTATTAGCGGTGTTTTGAATCTGGATATTACCGGCTGTCGCGTCCCAAAAATAGTTAGCAGTACGGCTATCCTTAGCCTGAAAATGCAAAACGGCTCCCGGTGTTGTCTGAATTGTGCTTGGATTGATTGTTAATACTGCTTCAAAGATTGCCCTGATATCGTTATCTTTCTCAACTACCCAAACCAGACGATTATCCGAATCATCAGAGGCTTCAGGTTCCCAACCGATGAAGACATAACCGGGATGGGCTGTCGCGGTTAAGGTGATTTCATCGCCACAATGATACTGATCTTGTTCAGGTTCAATCCTCACTTTGCCGTGTTCAGCTTTGATCTGCAAGTTCGCGACTTGCGGTTGAAAATGCGCGGTAGTCTCTTTATTGGCATCCATTGGCACAGTACATTCAGATTCAGCACCGCTACCTTTACAAACGCCTGTCCAATGGCTAAATTCAAAACACGATTGCGCTGTCGCTGTCAAAGTGACGGTGTCATCTGGCGAATAAACTGGTTTATCCGGTTGAGCCGTCACAGTACCTTTGCTGGTAGAGGAGACACCCCAATCTAAGGAATAACCCACGATGACGATTTTAGTAATATTGGTACGCGTTCCAACGGCTTCAGGATCAGTTTCGACGGCACTGACTTTGGCGCTATAACTCAAAGCTTCTTTAGCCGTTGATGAAACGCTGACTGTGATCGTAATCGGTTCTGCTGTTGCCCCAGCAGCAAGATTGGGCTGTGTACACGTCACAGTACCCGTTGCTTCATGACAATCCCACCCATTTCCTTCTGCCTTAACAAACGTCACTTCTGCTGGCAATTCGTTTTTGACAGTGACATTCGTTGCATTGTTTGGGCTATCGTTTTTGACATTCAGCGTATAAGTGAGCAGTTCTCCTGCCGCTACCCAGTCGGTAGACGCTGTTTGAGTGATACTCAGCACCACATCTTCCGGTGGTTTGACAACAATATCAAAGCTGGTTTCATCACTTAATTCGCTTTCATCCGTGACTTTGATACGGACATTATTATAGGTACCAAGCACATTGGGTGTCCAACTAAATTCACCCGTAGTCGGATTCAGCTTCGCACCTATCAGTACCGTTTCTAGGCTGTAAGTCAACTGAGTACTATCAGGATCGGTGGCACTGGCTGTGAACTTTAATGCTTGATCTTGGATAACGCTTTGATCGGCAATCGCTGTCAATACGGGTGCTTGTGGCCCATCATCAGTGACGCTGACGCTAATCGTGAAGGTTTGCTCATCACTCAAGGCCTGTGTCTCATTTTCTCTATCCCTCACTTTCAGGGTAAAACTGAAATCGCCAACTGTCGTCGGTGTCCAAATGAAGTTGGCACTTGTCGTGTCAATAGACTCAATACGCTCACCGCGCGAAGGCTCTACCAAACTGAAGAAGAGTTTATCCCCATCCGAATCACTTGCCTTTACTGTGAAAGTCAATTCAACACCGATTTTTGCTGTCAGTTTGTCTTCAAAGGCTTCTAATTTAGGGGGCTGATTGATATCGGAGCCGGAGTCATCGTCGACTTTCTTCTCGATGACTGTCACATTAAAACTTCCCGTTACCGGCGGATTAATGCTATCCGTGACGCTAACCGTGATCTCAGAGGTGCCCGTCGGTGTCCAAGTGAAGACACCGCTTGTTGAATCTATATTCGCGCCTGATGGGGGATTCTCTAAACCGAAAGTCAAGTTATCGCCTTCCGGATCAGTCGCTTTGACGGTTAAATTTAAGGGTGTGCCCACTGTCATAGTCGTGCTGAGATTCCCCAATTCATCAAAGACTGGCGGTTGATTGATTGGGGATGGCGGATTGACTGTAATCGTGAAACTAGCCGTATCGCTGTAAGAGGGCGTACCGTTATCTCTCACTTCTACTTTGACTGTCACCTCAACCGGAACAGTCGCGCCAGTATCGCTCGGTGTCCAAGTGAAAAGGCCTGTGTTTTCTTTTGACTCAATCGTGGCACCGGTAGGCACTGGATCGTTCAAATGGTATGTCAGGATATCACCTACATCTGGATCAGTCGCCTTGAGCGTCAAACTTAAAATTTCGCCCGCGATAACCGATTGATTGTCTAGGGTAGGCCATTCTGGTGGATTGTTAGTCACAACCGTAACCACTGTCGTTTCTTGACTGGCAGTATTATTACGGGCATCCGGATCAGCGGTTGCACTACTCACCGTTACCTTATGAGTCAGAGTCAATGTCGTTTCAGTAGCAGGTGCGGTGACAGTGATAATCAGTTCGGCCTTTTCGTCACGAGGTAAGTCAACCCCTAAATCACAAGTGAGCGTGCGACTACTCTCGCTGCATGTCCAATCGGTGCCATTCGCACTGTTATAAATCAGGCCTTCTGGCAAATCATCAGTGATTTGAACCGCCGTGGCGGTATCAGGGCCTTTATTCTCAACGCTCAGGGTATATTTAAAGTCTGCCTCAACAGCAACCTGTTCAACTGAATCCTGTGTAATCGACAAATCAGCACTTAGATTAGCGCGTGTGGTGGCATTCAGTTCTCGACTGAGATCACTGATTAAGCCATTCGTATGGGTTTCCACCACAAAATAATAGGTGGTACCTGGAGAGAGGCCCGTGACGACATAGCGGGTTGCGGTTTTATCGGCTGTTGTGGTGTTCGCATTCTGGTAAGGGCCACGCGGTTGAGTCGCATATTTGACTTGATAATAGCCGCCATTCGTTTGATATGGAATGGGTTTCCAAGTGATTTCTATCGTTTCGGCTGAGACTTTTGTGTTGTCCACATTATCCAGATCAGGAGGCACCAATTGCGTATTTCGCCAATCGGGCGCAATGTTATTGATGAAATTGATAACCACTTGATCATCAGTCGTGAGTAAATTATGGCCCAAATAAACCGTATCTAGTTTTGGTAGGCTCGTTATAGAAGAGTGAATCCTTCCCCGCAGTTGGTTGCGATTCAAATTCAGGATTTTCAACTGGGTGATGCCGGTTAAATCAGGAAAGGCCCCAGTCAGTTGATTACTATGTAAATCAAGCTCTTTTAAATTCTTCAAAGTGGTTAATGTCGGTATCTCACCATTTAAATTATTCCCTGCTAAATCAAGGACTTGTAATCCTATTAAGGCGCTTAAATCGGGCAACGATCCCTTGAGATTTTGATTACTCCGCACAATCTCTGTCACCTGTTGATTAACGCAAGTGATGCCAGCCCAATTACAAGGCGAGATTTCAGTACTCATCCAGTTATTCGTGGCACTATCTGACCAATTTGCGCCACCGGTGCTGTTATACAAGGCAACTAAGGCCTCACACTGGTTTTGTTGTTGGATATCGGTTTGTGCAGTACAGAGTGTACCGCCACTGAGTGTCACACTGACTTCTGTACTCAATACACTGGTTAAATCATTTTGCTGATCACCGTGTTTAGGCGTAAAAGTTTCCACCACGAAATAATATTTAGTACCCGCTGTCAACCCGGTGACATCATAACTTGTCGCGGATTTATTCGTGGTTGTGCCAGAGGCGTTGGTATAAGGGCCGCCAGAAGTCGTGGCGTATTTCACCTGATAGTATCCACCATCGCTTGTGTAGGCAATTGGAGTCCAGCCGACTTGTACGGTGTTATCCGATAATGCTGCCGTGTCAGTCAGATTGATGGTGGGGGGAACGGTTTGAGTCGCGGCCCAATCTGGGTCTTTGGCTGTGGCACTGTTGGCAGTTTCGTCGGTTAGTTTGTTATAGCCTAATCGTGTGTCAGTTAATTGTGTTAAATCATTCAAGTTAGGTATAGTTCCACTCAACTGGTTATCATTTAGCCAAAGTCCCTTTAAACTAGGCAAATTACCTATTGAAGGTGGAATTGTTCCAGTTAGTTGGTTTTTTTGCAAAGCAAGGTATGCTAAATTGGCTATATCACCTAATTCATCTGGAATCTTTTCACTCAATTGGTTGTTTGACAGGGCAAGGTTTATTAAATTTACCATATTACCACCTAATGTAGTAGGAATTGTCCCACTCAGTTGGTTGTGAGACAACTCAAGTACCATCAAATTAACCAAATTGCCAAATTCATTAGGAATTGCTCCATTCAATTGATTGTCATTTAAACCGAGGCTTGTCAAACTATCAACATTACCTAACTCAACAGGAATTGTTCCGCTCAGTTGATTATTACCAAGATTAAGGGTTTGCAAATTAGTGAGAGTACTTAAATTAGGAATTGTACCACTTAAATTTTTTGAATATCTAACAATTCCAGTAACTTTGATTGGGGGAACAGCACTACAAGTCACGCCCGTCCAACTACAAGGCATATTTGTCACTTTCCAATTATTGGTTGCGTTATCAGTCCAATTAGCCCCATCAGTGTTGTCGTAAAGGGCAACTAGGGCATCGCACTCCGCTTCTGGAATTTCAGATTGTGTAGTACATGAAAACGAATCATCATCCGTTGTTGCACTCACTTCGACACTTAATTCACTGGTTAAATCATTTTGTTGATCACCGTGTTTAGGCGTAAAGGTTTCCACAACGAAATAATAGGTTGTACCCGGTGTCAATCCAGTGATATCATAGCTTGTCGCGGATTTATTTGTGGTCGTACCAGAGACAGTGTAAGCTCCACCAGAATTTGTGGCGTATTTTATTCGATAATATCCACCATCGCCGGTATAGGTAATGGGAGTCCAGGCGACTTGTACCGTGTCTGTTGATGATGCGGTGGCGGTGATATTGGTGGGGGGTACGGTTTGAGTCGCGCCCCAATCTGGGTCTTTGGTTGTTGGGGTACTATCTTCTTCGTCAGTAAGTGCGTTGTATCCCAAATCTGTTAAAGTTAAACTTGCTGGTAGAGATGGAATAATTCCCCTCAGTTGATTATTTTCAAGGCGAAGAGATGTTAAATTGGTCAGATTGTTTAAATCTGGTATTCCTTCAAGCTGATTATTATGCAGAAGAAGAGATGTTAAATTGGTCAGATTGTTTAATTCTTTTGGAATTGTTTCGCCCAATTGATTGACGTATAAGCTAAGGCGTCTCAAACTGTTCATATTGCCTAATTCTGCTGGAATTGCTCCACTTAGTTGGTTGTTGCTCAGGTTCAGCCATATCAAATGATTCAAATTGCCCAATTCCGATGGAATTTTCTCACTCAATTGGTTGTTATATAGATAAAGGTGTGTCGAATTAACCAGATGACTTAATTCAGGTGGAATTTTTCCGGTTAATTGGTTTTTATGTAAGCCAAGCTGTGTAACATGACTACCATCACAAATCACCCCATACCAATTACAGGGCCTATTGGTCACTTTCCAGCCCGTCTTGTTAGTCCAATTATCCCCATCAGTGTTGTCGTAAAGGGCAAGTAGGGCATTGCACTCCGCCTCTGGAATTTGAGATTGTGCCGAGCATAAAGAATCTTCATACGCCCCCATATCATAACCACTACCAAAAGGCCTTGGATTACCTTCAATATCAGTAGAAGGCGCATCAGTAGATGTTCCACTATTAATAGCCGGAGAATTTGCTTTTAAATGAAAATCTCCTGTCGCTGCATTAACAAATGAAGGATCGGCATCTATATTGCCACTCAACCAATTCACAGTGTCACTAGGGTTAACTCCACTACTGCCATAACTCTTAATCCCATTGATGCCATCTTTTATAATTGAATATGAAAGAGTAATTGCATTGGAGCTACTATAGAAGATCACTTCCTTCTCCTTGTCTGATATGTTATTCCATAAAATGGAATTTGTCATTTCAGGATGAGAACCATCAATCCACAATCCACAACCATTATTATCTGCTATTGTCACATTGACTAATTTTGGATTAGAATTATGCCAACAACCTAATGAACACCACCAAGAGTTATTGTTAGTCAATAAAACATTTTCTATATGGGGGCTAGAATTGGTCCAAGTACCGATACCGCCACCGTGTTCTCCTGAGTTTCCGGTGATAATTAGGTTTTTTAGAGTTGGACTTGAACCGTTATAAACCCAAATCCCTCCGCCATGAGTACGACCACTAACACCTTCTGGTGGTGTTTCGAGTGTTCCTGTTCCGTTTGTAATCGTAAAACCGTCTAATACGGCTGTGGCATTTTCACCATTGACAAACTTCACAACGCTATCATTCTTGTTACCATCAATCACAGTTTTTTCAGCACCATCTGTTGATTTAACGGTAATGTTTTTGCCGTTGAAATTGATGTTTTCAATATAGGTATTAGGATGCACTGACACTGTGTCACCACTAGCACTCGTATTTACCCCCTCTTGGATGGTTTTAAAAGCCTGAGCCCAACTGGTGCCGTCTCCAGAACTTGATACATTACCGTCTATATACCATACGGCTGCCAGTGAAACATTGGATAATAATACCCATATCAAAATAGAGATAATTAACGTCAGATTTTTTTTCATTTTGCGTTTCCTCTTATGATGTGACTACTTGTTTGAGGTGTTTTTCGATCTCTTTCAACACAGAGATCACTGAGGTACACAGAGGTACACAGAGGGTATGTGGGCAAGATACCTTGTTTATCGGTTTATTTAACACGCAAAGACGCTAAGGCGCAAAGGTGTTTTATTCTTAGCGTCTTGGCGGCTTTGCGTGAGATTGGTTTTATAAAAAAACTGCCAATGCCTTTGCAAAATAAATTTGGAACGAAGGCCTTTGCAAAATAAATTTGGAACGAAGGCCTTTGCAAAATAAATTTGGAACGAAGGCCTTTGCAAAATAACAGGAACGAAAATCAGGCTTTCAAGCATTGTCCGATTTGTTAAGCTGTTTTAGATAGTCTTCAATTTCTGCCGGTTTTAAATGAGATAAGACTTCTTTTGCTTCAAAACGGGCTAACATATCTTCTACTTTTAAGCGGTCAAGAAACGTTTGTTCCCATTCTCTGCCCATTTCGATGACTTCTTCAGGTGTGGGGGCTTCTTCGTATTCAATTTCCTCTTCTACATATATTCCAGTTGAGAGGCTTAGCCAAAGTGCTGATAAGCCCGCCAATAAACCGTTTAAATCAGAAGTTAAGGCCTTTAAAGCTAATGCTTTTATCTGGTTAAGGGCTTGTTTTTTGACTTTTCGGCTACTGGCAAAACATTTAACCCAAGCATTATAGGGTTCGTCAGAAAGTTCATTGAGTGAGAGTAATAAAATGTGGTCAAGAATAGGCATTGTAGAACGATAAACACCAGTATCTTGTGTTTTAGAGTAATCAAACCGTTTTAAAGTTTTAGTCTGGGGCTTTTTAGCACTGAATAGGATCGTTTGTACTTCTTGATCGGCTAATCGTTTCGCTTGTTTATACAAATAGTCATAACTCAGTGCTACTTTAAATACGTTTTTATTGAATGGTGTCGATTTAAAATCTATCAAAATATGGCGGGCTTTGCTATCCCTTATGCCATCGGGTAACAGAATGAGTTGTTCATCTGTCCATTCAGCGGTTTCTCGCCTTAATAATAAGATGTCTGCGTCCGTGGGCATTTTGATCACATTCGATAGCACCTCAATATTGAGGGCATTCAGCATGAGTTGACTCCTTTGAGTGAGTTAAATGAGATTCGAGTTAATATCATTACAATCTATGATGTATTTTTTATTTCACGCTTCGAGCCAAGGCGCAAAGGTGTTTTATTCTTAGCGTCTTGGCGGTTTTGCGTGAGCAAACTGGGGCTTGCCCTTTCTCAGTAAAATACCTGTTTATTTGTGCTTCAGTACTTATTTTGTTGTTGGGTGACGACAAATGGTGGGCAAGCGGCCGGTTGGTTTTTTGGATTATTTTTTGGGCCGACAGCGATCCCACCCGACAATTAATGTGCCTGCTTTTTAAGCTGTTTTAGGTAGTCTTCAATTTCCGCGGGCTTCAAGCTGGCTAACATTTCAGACGGTTTCAAACCGGCTACCCGTTCAGACGGTTTTAATCCCGCTACCCGTTCTTGTGGCGTGAGTCCCGCTAAGCGTTCAGAAGGGTTGAGACGGGCTAACCAAACATCGCCTAAGTCTCTACCAAATTCCGTAACTTCTTCAGGGGTAAATGTCATTTTCATTTTGCTGCCTCCTTTCGATAAAATCGACCAAATTTTCTTTAAACCACCGATAAGCCATGTTACCTCCTCGGTGATGGAAATCATATCTAAACTTTTAAGCTGTTGGACAGCTTGTTCTTTGACCTTTTTTTTGCTGGCAAAGCATTTAATCCAAACATTATGTGGTTCTTTAGACAAATCATTGACCGAAAGTAATAAGATACCGTCACAAACCTCGTTGTTAGAACGATAAACTCCGGCCTGTTCGGTTTTGGAATAACCAAACCGTTCCAAAGTCCTAGCCTGTGGCGTTTGAGCACTGAGTATGACCGTTTGTACTTCTTTGTCTGCTAATTTTTTAGCTTGTTTATAAAAAAAGTCATAACCGAGGGCTTGTTGAAGCGCCTTTTTATTAAAAGATTCAGTATATTTGAATTCTATCAAAATATCGGAGGCTTTGCTATCTCTTATGCCATCGGGCAAGAAAGCGCGTTGAGCGTCTGTCCAATTGGGGCTTTGTCGCCTCAATAATAAGATGTCTACCTCTGGGGGATTGGTCATGACGCTGAGATCGGGGTGTACCTCAATCTTGAGGGGAGAGAGCAGGAGTTCTAGCAATCTCGCTAATAAACGATGCCATGAGGTTTTTTCTTTTTTGATGATATCTTCTGGTTTCATAATCAAATTTAAACCCTTGTTGAGTATTTTGTCGTTGTTGGGTGGCTACTTGCGATTGAAAAAAATAAACGCGCTTTGACGCTAAAGACGCTAAAGACGCTAAAAATCGAAGTGTCTCTTGCGCCTCTTGCGCCTCTTGCGTTATAAATAAAATTGGCTATAACAACAGCCTTTTTAATTTTAAAATTCTCCAGTTTGATGGACATCTAATGGTGCATAGATGTGTATTTGTGCTTGAATGTGTTCGTGGGTGATTTGATCGTGTATTTGGATAGTGTGTAATCCGGCCGTGCTACCGGCTTTGATGTTGAATGTTATGTTGTCATCTTGTTTGGTGATTGTCAATGTTTGATGCGGTTCGATTTGCCATTGCCCACTGCCGCCTTGAATGCGAAAACGGGTTTCGCCGTTGAGGGGGAGATGGCGAATGCTGGGCGTAATCGTTAATGGGCGTAAGATGTCAATTGTGATTTGGATTTGTTGCCTTGATCGATCAATGAAGCGAATGCTGTCTTGCATATAACGGCGCGGGGCTTGGTAGATGAAGCTATTGGGTTGTTCGCCTGGTGTGATGTCGCCCGATTGGGTTTGCCAATAAATGGGCGGTAAACCGCCTGTGACTTGAATGTGATGAATTTGTTCTGGTTGACTCCACAAGTGTTGAGGCGTAACCGCTAAAGGGGCTGTGTAAAGGAGTAGTGCGAGTAAAGTGTTCATGAGTTATCCGTTATCTGGTTTCAATGTAGGGTGGGTAACGTCTTTTTGTTGCCCACCAATTAAATTAAAGAAATTAATGTAGGGTGGGTAACGTGTTTTTGTTGCCCACCATTAATTTAAAAAAACTGCACGCGGGCACAACTTGAACTTTTATGTAGGGCCGACAAAATATTTAAACCTCAACACAGAGAACACAGAGGAACACAGAGGAACACAGAGGAAAAAGATAACTTAAAAAAGTTCAGTTTATTCCCGTGTTGAGTATAACGTGGTTGCCCACCAATGGAAAATTATTGGCTATTTGACATTGACGAATTGTTGATGATTTTCGTCATGCTTTCGCGGGTATCAAACGGTTCACGAACGGGCTTTGTTGCTCGTTTTTGTCTCTGTTCCTTATACCATGGAATACGCTTGACGAGATTCCCTTGACGTATTTTGTATATTTCGTGGTAAAAATTTTCTTTCATGCTTGCCATCCTTTATGCCGGTGTATCAGTGACAAAATATTTTGTGACATTGATAACGAATGTTTGCTCATTTTGTAAATCATAAAGTTGACTCAGATGTCTTGCCAATCTGTCTTCCGTTTTGGAAGAGTCTTGCACAATTTCAAACAATTTTTCTCTGGCCTCTTGTCTATCAATGACAAAGCTATGTGAGGGATAACCTGCTACAAGTAGTTTCAAGGCATTCGCTTGTAAATTACCCCGATTTAATCTTTCGCCGTATTTGCGAGCAATTTGCACTGAGCGTTGATTACTCCCTAATGTTGTGGGATTGATTTGGGCATAGATTGGGGCAAATAAGTTAGTTGCAACATGGGAAGCGACTTCTAAAGCACTTTTTGTGGAAATTTGACCTTCACTATTTTCTACAAGCCTCATGACTGTTTCTTCAAGCGTGTCTAATGAAAACGATTGAAGATAATCGAATGCTATCATTAAATCTAGCACAGAATTACGTTGGTTGAGTTCATCCGTTTTCATAATCTGAACATCTAATGGGCCCAGTTCGGCCGTGTCT
>QNEL01000154.1 GCA_003645185.1 Candidatus Parabeggiatoa sp. nov. 3 | reverse complement strand
CGCGCAAAACTTTTGCCTGAAAATCAGTTTATAAGTTGCCCAAGTTGCCCAAGGCCAACTATAAAACTATGAACGTCTGAATTTGTGAACAAAACTATAAAAATGAACATTTAGCTTCGCTGGCCTTCGGCTCACGCTAAAGTTTCGCGAAGCGAAACTTTAGCGTGAAACACTGTTCATGCCCGTTTTGAGTTTTACTGGTATTAACATCTATAATAGACTAGTGAAACATTGTACTGGCTATCAAAAATTAGGAACTCAATGAAACCAGAATTTATTTTGACAGGCTATATTGAAAGCGCGTTAGCCGAGGCGGAATATGACAAGCTTGATGATGGCACATTTTGTGGGACTATCCCCCTTTGTAAAGGGGTTATTGCCTTTGGAAAAACACTCAAGCAATGTGAAAATGAACTTCAATCGACACTTGAAGAATGGGTGCTACTTGGATTGAAGTTGGGACACCCAATACCCGTCTTGTTTCAATATAACCTTAATCAGGAGTCCAAATATGAGCCTATGGCGGCCCTGTAAACGTGCATTATTTATAAAACGGTTATTTGAAAATTGATAGGTGATAAGCATTGATTCATAATCATGTCTTGTTTTATTCTAACAAGCATGATAAAATAGGCTCCCGTTGTTGGAATAGTCACACTATCCCCTGGGCCTGTAGCTCAGTTGGTTAGAGCCATCAACTTATAATCGACTGATCGTCTCTTCAAATCCTACTAGGCTCATCAAATTCTAAAATACAGAATTGTTTTGAAAACATAACAATTGCTTTCAATACTTATTTGAGGATTACCTACAAATTAAATAGTGCTATTTTGTTATTTATTATTGTAAATTGCTTGAGTCTTTTATAAATTTTAGCGGTGGATTTCTTTTATTAAAATTCAATGTTCAAGTTTTTGATGTTATTTGGCTTTGCAAGCAGAATGAGTATTTTAGATAATGCCAATTTTTGATTTTTAAGGAAATGAGTGTGAGGTAGATAATATTTCCTGTTAAATCAACATCTTACAAAAAACTTGATTCATTGAGTATCATGAAAACCGCTTTTTAAGAGTGGTTTTTTATTTTTTGGTGTAATCCTTTCCTAATGAGGAACAACATTATGCGTTTGATTCAGTGGGCTCCAATTGCTGGACTTTGTGCTGCTATCGCCTTTATTCCTTCTGCTAATGCAACAGATATCAAGCAGATTGAAAATGTCGGCACTAAAAAGTGTCTGGACGTACCTAGTGGTAATACAGCGGACCATGTGAAAATTCAGCAGTACACATGTCGGTGGTCGGCCGGCGATCCTCTCAGAAACATCCAACAATGGGAACTCACCCCAATAAGGGGCCATACCCAATTCCGGAATGTCAGGACTGGGAAATGTTTGGACGTACCAAACTTGAGTGTGGACAATAAGGTGAAAATTCAGCAGTATCAATGTCGTAATTCGTCGGATGTGTTAGTTTTTGCTCAATTGTGGGATATCAACCCGGTAGGGGGAAAACTCCAAATCAGAAGTGTTGCTAGTGGTAAATGTTTGGATATACCAAGTGGCAGTACTAACAACCATGTGTTAGTTCAGCAGTATACCTGTCGTCAGGGAAGCGATCCTTGGTTCATCAAAGCCCAAGCTTGGACAATTAAATAAATAGCGGGCCAGATTCAGACCAAACTTTGAAGCGTATCAAGTACTGAACCATAAATTTTCAGGTATTTGAATTAATAGTTTGTAGGGGCAATCCCTTGTGGTTGCCCTTTGAAATTATCTGCAATAGCCTCAAAACGGTAAAGTTTTGAGGCTTTTTTTATGCCCGACAACTCCCACATCACGACAATCGCACCTATCCAAACTCAACTCAACGGCCAATATCAATTTTTCATCATTGAAAGCAAAACGTCACAACCAATCCCCAATCAACAAAAACGCTGACCAATAACGGGGGTGTTGCCAACGGCGATATCGGTTTAATAACCGGAGTTGGGCTTGTTGCATGGCTTGGGCTTTGGGTTGCTGTTTCTCTATCAATTCTTGATAAAAGCTTTTGAACAGATAATAAGCCACGTCTTCTCTGACGGGCCATAATGTGCCGATAGCACTACGCGCTCCGGCTTTGTAGGCCACGCCAGCGAGGCCTAACGCGGCTCGTTCATCTCCTGTAGCGGTTTGACAGGCACTCAATGCGAGCAATTCAAGAGGCACTTGGTTGTGTTGCATGGGGGAAATCAGTTTTTCTAATTGATTCATGTTCAGTTTTTCGTTGTAAGTCACAATGAAGGTGTCACTTAGTTGAGGGGAAAAATGGGCATGGGAGAAAACATGGATGATGCTGTGAGGGCTATGCAATGCTTGTTCAAGGTTTTTGCGAATAAAGTTTTGGCCTTTCAGGGTGGTGATGGGGCCAAAAGTTTTCTCAAACTCATATTGCATTGGGGTGACGTATTGCTGGATGGGTGCAAAATCGGGGTGGTTGGATGCCGTTAAGGCACTGTATAACAGTTTTGGAGAAAAAGTCTGAGTTGTTGGCTGAGTGATGCTCATATTGGGCGTGATCGCTAGGGCATATTTCTCAATCAAGAACTGCTGGCCATCATGTAGCACGGCCATTGGGATTGAATATAGCGGGCCATCCGGCACGAAAACTAAGGTGTGAATGTCGTTTGATAATGCCGGTTCAAGGGGACGAATTAACCAATCATAGAGTTTTTGGGCCGAAGCACGATAGCTGTGATCTTCTGGACAAGTTTGACAGTTCAGTTGAGTGGCTAAGGTATTGATTGTTTTGGTTAATTGCTTGGGAGTAGCGGGAACTGTTTTATGGAATCGTTGTGCTTGGGGTAAACTGATCAAGAGTTCTACCCGGTTGGGTAGGAAAATGGGGTAAATGATAGCAGTGTGCAATGGATCAACTTGCTCCAAATCCATAGTGGGTTTAGTGCAATCGTCTTGAAAATAATCTTGCAATTCTGCGGTTTTGAGTTGATCCATCGTTTGCAAGGCCGTTTTAAGCCACTCGTTTTTTGCCGTTTGCAGCCCTTCTGACTGTTGCAAGAGTAATCCGACTAATTCTGTGAACAGGGGTTTAAGCACTTCCCTGAACTCGGAGCGTTCGCCGTTGGGATAGCGTTCACGGTAGATTTGGGTGAGATGATGGCGGATAGTTGTCAGTTTTCGGATGGCGGCTTGATAGGCGATAATCGCACTGTGGTGTTCACCTAAAGCCTGAAATAAACGGCCACGTTGCCATTGCAATTTATAACGCCAGTAAGGCGCGTTTAACAATTTGAGTGCTCTTAATGCTTGATCATTGAGTTGTAATGCTTCTGAATAACGGCGTTCATAAGCGTACAATGCTGCTAATTGTCCGAGTATTGCCGACTGATGGGTGCTGCTGGTGGTTGCTAATTGCTCTTGCAGGGATTGATAAATGGCTAATATTTCCGCTTTTCTCAGCCCTTTTTTGAAAGAAGAGGGTTGGGGTTTTTTTAACATATCCTCTATATCGGCATCGGAAAGAGAGTCGGCTACTACAAAATGGCTTTCATCTCTGGCCGCTTCGACACAGCTTTTTGCGAGCAAGCTGGAAGCATCGACTAGGGTTTTGGTTAATATGACTAAGCTATTGCTGAAGTTTTCTTCGCCAGCCGTGATGTGTACTTCACCATCTATGCCTAATTTGGAAGAGGCATCTAAAAGACTGTCACTGGATGGGATAAAGTTGTCAGCGATAATATTGATATTGCCACCGTTACCGACATTCGCTTTAGCGAATATTTCACTTTGATTCAGCGTAAACAATGCCGGATTATTGAGGGTAATATCGCCCGCATGATCATCGGTTTCATCACCTTGCACTTCCGTCGTGATCACACTTTTAACCATAGAAAACCGATCATTGATTTGCAAATGAATTTCTCCACCACTGGCATTAAAAGCTTCTGTCACAATATTACCATTATGGCTGAGTGAGGCCGTATTCGCCGTAATGTCAATGCTTCCAGCATCACCATAACCATAGCTGAATGAACTGATTTCTCCAGCATCATTTAATCTCAAGTGTTGAGTGCTTAAACGAATGTTGCCCGCTGCACCGCTTGAACCTTCCGCTGTTGATGCAGAAAGACTACTTAAATGGGATAAGTCTATGATATTTTTAGCATTTATGGTGATATTGCCCGCTTTCCCGCTACCCGCAGTACCGGTATTAATACTTGCTGGAAAAACCTCGTTCTGCATGATTCCTTGCAGTTTGACTTGTTGTGCGTCTATTTTAATATTGCCCGCTTCGGCATCACTTAAAGTAGACGTTTGTATGATACCGGGCGCGATGTCTATTTGAGGGGCCAGAATATGAATGTCTGCGCCTTTTCCAGAACTATAAATGTTGGCAGTCGTTATGGCACTTATCGGTTCATCAAAGGGTTCGACATTGAGGAATCCACTGAATTTCAGGGCTTGCGTGGCTATGATTTTTAAATCACCCTGATGACTATTGCCATCAACGTTGTTCATGGCGATTTTGCTACCGTCAATCAAGTGTATTTCACCATCAATAAAGAGATCAATAGCCGCATTGTTTTTATCGCCATAAGTATCAGCAAATAGCGAACTGTTTCTCATCGAAAACTCACCCGCACGCATCACGATTTGCCCGCCACCTTCACCACTCACATCAACGTTAGCGTGTTTGAGTTCACCATATATTTCTGGCAAATGCTCATTAACTCGACGTTTTCCGAAAGCGTGCGATAAACTTATCTTGCCCAGTTTTTCAAAAGTAGCGAACTCAGTGTCTGTAGGCATCACTTCACTCGTAGACGCGACTGCAATCAGGTTAATTCGTCCATCAGGCGCATATAAAGTAGCTGCTTTTGAGTCGCCATCGGTGATGTGTATATCACCACTGATGAGAGATAAGGTTTGGGTTATTGGCACTTGCAAATAACTGCCTTCAACGCGAATCGCATTAGGCGGTTCCCAAAAACCAAAGGCCTCTGGTGGCGCGACAGTCAATAGGGATTGATTAGGATGACGGGCCGAAAAACGGCCGTTTTCACCTAAACGCACATAATCGGCCGTACTGGCATGAAAGGAACCCGCAATATCCAAACTCGCATTTTCACCAAATAGAATGCCATTGGGGTTGAGTAAATAGAAATGAGCATCCGGTATCTGAGAACGAATCGTGCCATCAAGAAAGGAACGTTTACCGCCGGTTACGCGGGTTAAAATATTGGCTATGGAATCAGGCCCCGTAAATGTGGCACTTTCACCCGATTTCAGGTTAAACGTTTGCAAGCTGTGGAACAAATTGCTGCCAAATTGTTGGCCTAATGAATCCTCAATCAGATAATCCGGGCCGGGTAATGAGGTAGCTGTTCCCAGTGTGCCATCGGTGATGACTTCAGCCTGGAGGGGTAAAGGGCAAATCAAAATGATGGGGATGAATAGAGCGTTTTTCATTTGGGGGTGCCTCTTTGGATTATACTCTGTTGAAAAGAGTGACGATTTGGTGGATTTTGCATTTTTAATGCAACACAGAGAACACAGAGTAACACAGAGTTTCACAGAGAGCTATTGAGTTAAACCTCTGTGTACCTCTGTGGCCCTCTGTGGACTCAGTGTTGAAAAAAAACTCACGCAAAGACGCAAAGACGCAAGGAGCGACAACTTTACAAGGGAATTTTAACTCAAATCTTTTACCATATAGGTTATATCCTTATCAGTATCAGCTAGATAGGCAAATCCACTACTGAGCATCACTTCTAAATCCGTCGTTCCTTTTCTATTATTGGCCTTGATATACCTATCGTGCATATGATAGCCATCATATTGAAAACATTTAATTTTTTGGACATGAGGCCGAATATGACTCGCTATTTGCCGTTTTTCTTTTTCTGTACTGAAATTTGAATAAAGAAAAACATGAGCCTGTTGATGCAAAATATTCAGCAAAATAGTATTGACTTTATTGAATTTTTCAACTAAATAGGGATCGTAAATTTCAATATTTTGTTTATCTGACAACAAGGCTTTGATATGCAAAATCGCTTTCTGCCTATCTTGTCCAGAATAAAATGTCTCAAAATAGGCGACATCTAATCCCGACGGCTTTCTGGCATCAATGATCGTAAATTCACCCGTATCTTCTACATCGCCAATGCTTAAAAGGAGTTTGAACCGACTTTTATTAACCTGTTCTAAAATCGTATCAACATCAATTAAGGTTAACAGGGCATGATGAGTCGCTAATTGTTTTATAAAAGCTGCATCATATTGCAATTCTTCTAATTGCTTTTTTCTCACCAAAAAGGGACAACTCAAGCGTTTAAAAATCAGTGGAGCCAATGCTTTATCTTCTTGACTGCACTGATATTTTAGCACTTGTTCCAAAACGCCTGTTGAGACAGCAATATTAGCCATGCAGATTTAACGCCATTACTTCTGATAAGGTTGCATCAAAAAAACCTTTAGGAAACTGATTTTGATAGGCTTGAGTAATAAAACCGCCTTTGCTATCTAATGTGATCTTATGAAAAGCCTCACTGGCTCTTTCCTTATAATACAGTACGATATCTTTAGCCGGTAATCGTTTCTCTAACACTAAATGCCTTAATTTATTAACAATGTGATCACTATGCGTTTCAACCACCACAAAGTGTTTTTTAGATTTTCGCTTGGCAAATAAATACGTTGCGATTCTGGCTTGAGATTGGGGGTGCAAATTGATTTCTGGTTCTTCAACCATCGTCAACATATAATCACTGTTTTCTCTGATTTTAGCCAGTTGTGTTAATAGGGGCATGGTGCTTGAAATGGAACTACCAAATAGTGACAGTTTTAAAGCTTTATCAGCCAGAGTGAGGAGAATGTTGCCTGTCTCTTTTTCTATCCCATTGATTTCATAGTCAAAAATATCTCTCACCGCTTGACGAAGAAAGCGCGTATTTTTGAGATGCTTAGCCACTTCTTGATAACTTTCCCCAAAATAGCCTACATAATCCTTGGGATAATCATAGGATGATTTCACTTCCTTGATATTGCCCAAATGACGCACTGCCGTTAAATGAGTCATTAACAAATTCAGGGGGTTGAGGATGAGTGCCCCCAATTCAGAAATGGCTTTTAAATGATGCTCGGTTTGTGTCGGGCAACTAAAACCTTCAACTAATTTGAGGTTAGTATTGATAGTGATATCCTGATAAACGGCGTTGAGCCATTTAAATTGATTATCCTGAAGATTTAAGGATGCTAATTTGATTTGATAATGCGCTTCGGCTGGGGCATAGTGGATGATGGCATTGAAATGATTTTCACGCACAATGTTGATTTTGTCGAGTAAACCATAGGCCCAATCGTTGGCATCATCCTGATATTCTAAGGTAATTTCAGTGCTAATCGCTCCATCTTGGAGTCCAAATTTAAGGACTAATTTTTCCAAATGATTTTTAAAAGTATCACCATCACCCAGATTTGAAAACGGGTTACTGTATTTAATCCGACGAATATCGTTGCCATACATTTGATTGACAGTCAGCAAGGAAATCGCCTGCAATAAAGAAGACTTGCCACTGGCGTTTTCGCCCATCAACACCGTCACTGGGCGAATTTCTAACTCTTGGTAATGTTTAATAGCTTTAAAGTTTTGTAAACCAAAGTGCGTAATCATAATTGATGTCGTTTTTTTATTTCTTGAAGGCCCGATTTTCGTTCAAAATTTATTTTCGATCTAAACGCTAAAGACGCTAAAGACGCTAAAGATGCTCAAAATATTTTGATAGAAATCAAATCTTTGCGTCTCTTGCGTCTCTTGCGTCTCTTGCGTTATTTCTTTTCCATTTCTTAAGCCACAAACTTAGCCAACAATTCTTCACGCGAGGATTGCAATATCAAACGTGATGATTCGTCTACCGGCAGTTGTAGTAATGACTCAATGATTGAGGCCAGTGCCTCGTCAATTTGCCCAAAACGGATTTTGAGCAAGCTTTCCAAAGACAGGCGATACATTTTTTGCATGCCCTTTTCGATACTCTCTTTTTCCCATTCGTAATATTCTGGTGAGAGTTCCATAATTAACGCCCTTGGGGACTGGCCTTCTGTCTTTTTCAGATCGTCATCTTTTAAACTATCGCTCTCCTGAACACTTTCTCAATAGAAAAACGAATATCCATGATTTCATCAATGATTTCACCATTTTCCATGCCAACCGTTTTACTTACGATTATTGATTCCGTTTGTGAATAAAGCTTTATCACTCGAATGGAAGGCATCACTAACCAACACGATTTTACCCCTAGCGAAAAATAAGCTTTGATTTTAGATAATAAATCGCTAATCGCTTGTCTTGGTGAGAGTACTTCGATAGCCAAATCGGGCATTTTTTTAACCCGCACTTCATCATCTTCAAGTTCATCATCATCAAGTTCATCGGGCGATTCAATATAAACACAGACATCGGGTATCAATTCGTCTTTAGCCTTCAGTCCAAATTGGCTTAAGTCGATTGAAGTGGCATCTAAACTTAATTCAACAAAAGTCGTGAACCGGTTATCGTTGCCAAATAAAACCGTTAAATTCGTTTGAGCACGGCTATGTTTCTTTGAAGGCATGTCTCTATTTTCCTCTTCAAGCACTTCCTCTTCAAATTCTATTAACTCGCTCATTATGAAGACTCCTTATTAAGCGGCTGACATTATATAACTACAAGGATTTGTTATAATAAGGGATAAGTCTTTTTTCGTTCCAAATTTATTTTGCATAGGCCCGATTTTCGTTCCAAATTTATTTTGCAGACAAAAAAAATGCCCAAACAAAAATATATTGTCTAGGCATAAATGTCAATTATATTTTCAAACGCAAGAGACGCAAGAGAGACGCAAGAGACGCTAAGAGTGCTTATACCGTGCCTCTTTAGCGTCTTTAGCGCCTTTAGCGCCTTTAGCGTTTATTATATAAAATTACCAACGCCGAAATGCGTAACGCGAGAATATGGCAACTCTGACAATACGTCTACTCCAAACACCGTCATCAATGATTGGCGCTTCCTCACCATAATAAATAACAATACCCATTTTTTCTGTACTGCCATTTTGATCTAGCAACTCGACTTCAATCCCAACGAATTGCTTAGCCACGACTTGCACGCTGTCCGTATACTGGGTACTGCTATCACTAGGCAACCAATTAATGCCATCAAATTGCGTTGGCCAATTTTGCTCGTTGCTCAGAATCAGGCTTTGATCCGTTTGCAGGATAGCCGTTATCGTTACCCAAAAGGCTTCTTTCAAACGCGCCTGATTTTCGGGCTGTGGGTAAATGTCGCCTATCGGTGTGCCGTCACTTGATGTCGCGGTGGCGTAGAAGGCTTCTACCATCTCATCTGCCAAGATTTCAAAATCACTTTTGAATTGCGCTATGCAAGTCTTGTCTTGATCTAGGGTGATTTTCTGGCTACTCCCTTTGCCTTCGCAGTCGCCACTCCATCCCATGAATTGAGATAAGGCTGTTGGTTCCGCTTTTAGCCAAAATGTCTTACCCGCTTCATAATAATCGGCGGTACATTGGTTGCCACAGTCTATGCGAGCGGGATTGTTGACTGAGCCGTTGCCCGTGCCGGCGGTATAGAACGTGAGTTTGTGCCATGTGAGATCGGCTTTTAAACCAAACTCTGCGGTACACGTTTTGGCTTGATCCATGATCACTGTGGCTGTACCCCTTAGGCGGCCGTTGTTATCGGTATCACTTTCCCACGCGCAATCTCCACTGCCGCCGGTAAATTCAAAACCCGTCTCTGGAATGGCTGACAAGAGCACTTGGCTACCGGAGGCGTACTGATGTTGGCTTTGTTTGCAACCGGCTTTGCCTCTACAAGAAAAACTGGTGTTGTCACCTTTGACTCTTTCAGTGATCGTACCGAGCCCGTCACCACCATTATTGACGTTCAGGGCGAATTCCTCAGCAGGATTATAAGGTTTGAAGCTGGCGCTACAGGATTTATCGGCATCCATTGTGACATACACCTGGTTTTGAAAACCACTGCAATCCCCTTTCCAACCCAGAAATAGCGTATCGGCTTCATTGAAGCGGGCCTCCAAACGCACCTTTTGCCCGCCTGGGTAATAGGCCGTGCAATTTTCGCCACAATCAATGCCGCCTTTGGCGACTAGCCTACCCTGACTTCCCTCCTTATTAACCGTCAGGGCATACATTTCAGCATTGGGATCCAAATCAAAATCGGCGGTACAGGTTTTGGAAGCCGTCATGGGAACGGTAATCTGATTGTCTGTGCCACTGCAATCGCCCGCCCACTGTTTTAAAATAAAGCCTTTTGCTGGGGTAGCCGTCAAGACGATTTCGTTAGCGGTGAAGATAGGCTGAGTCATTTCAGAGCAGTCCGTTTTGCATAGGTGCATTCTGTCTTCTGCTCTGATATCGATTTTCACGGAGCCTTTACCTTTGCCCTCTTTGTTGACAGTAATCGTCTTTAGCCCTGATGACTTGTCAAAGTGCGCCGTGCAACTTTTAGCCGCATCCATAGTCACGATAGTGGTTGGAGACGCGCCAGCGCAATCGCCACTCCAACCCGTAAAGCTATAGCCAGTAGCCGGGGTAGCTGTCAAGGTAACGGTACTCTCAACTTCGTAGTCAGCTTCGCAGGTTTCACCACAGTTGATGCTGTTGTCAGTGCTGGTGATTTCGCCTTCGCCGGTTTTGGTGAGGGTTAAAGTTGCCTCAGAATCAAGTTCGTAAAGTTGCTTGATTTCAGACTCGGATAGGGCACGGTTGTAAATACGGAGTTCATCAACTAATCCTTCAAATGTTTGAGATGGGGGTACATAAGTACCTATCAAGATGTCGTAAGGATTATCCAAAGAGTTACTGTGTTGAATACTTTTTTCAGATTCAAGAATACCATCAATATAAAGCTTCATATTGCCTGTATCATACACAGCAGTGAGGTGTTTGAACTCACCTACTTGCATAGTATATTTAGGGTACTTTGAAGGATTCCACCCTTCATTAAAGAGAGCAGCAGTAAAAAAAGTACTACCACTAGAAGCTAAACCACTAAGATCTTCTGTAGTAGAAGTTAAGCCAAACCCTTTTCCACCTCCCGGTACTCCCCATTTATACTTGTTAATCACTGAACCGCCTTTTCCTTCTGAAAACAGCCATCCACTAATAGTATATTGAGTATCAAAAAGTTGTGTAGGATTTGGCACCCTAATAAAACCATAACCTTTTCGGAATCTTGCAGCTTCACCTATATAACCTTCAACGTACTCAATTGTACCATTGACAGTACCATGATTCCCATTCCCACTAGCATCATTGGCATTTCCATCACAAGTATAATAGGCGACTAACCCATCATTCAAACCTTGAGGAGCGTGTACCTGTGGCAACGCAGCATCAATCTGAATACGCGGCATCCCTTCAACCTCTTGCCCCGTTTCTTTGAGCATAGCCAAAACTTCAGCAACACTGGCTTGTGGATTGTGGGCCTTCATGATTGCCCAGGCACCCGCGACATGCGGGGCTGCCATAGACGTACCCTCCTTCGCGGCCGTTAAATCACCTGGCAAGGCTGATTCAATCCCAACGCCGGGCGCTAACAAGTCAAGGAAGTCAGCACGGTTTGATTGCGGCCAAAGTTGCCCTGTTTTATCCGTCGCGCCGACACTGATTGCTTTAGAAATACAAGCCGGTGCGCTGATTCCGTCGGGATAACCGTTATTACCGGCAGAAATGATGGTTGCGATACCCACCGATTCTAGGTTCTGGATGATTTTGGTTCTGGGATCATCATCGCACGGCTGCGAATGAGATTTTTTGCCCCCAACACTCATATTGATAGCCGCTAAGGGCACCCCAAAACTCTCACGGTTTGTGTGCAGCCAATCTAATGCGGCGATTTGATCATCTCTGTAAAAGCTGGCTTTGCCAAAAAATTCAGAAGCCGCTTGTACCGCTATAATCTGAGCATCGGGTGCCGTGCCCGCCGCAATACCCGCAACATGCGTTCCATGCCCACAGCCTTCTGGATCAAATTCACAAGGTTGGGCAGCGCCAAGCTCGCTGGTTTGCTCTGGCTTACCATTTGGACAATGCGTGACAGAAAAACAGGCCTCGGTAATGATTCTCGCCGGGGCAAAAGCCGTATGCGTCTTGTCAACGCCCGTATCGATAATCGCAATCGCTTGCCCTGCGCCAGTGTGGCCACTGTCCCAAGCTTTATCCGCGCCGATTAAGGGCAGACTGTCACTCATCGTGGGTTCATCTGGCACACTTAATTGCAGGGTTTTCGCCTTTGGGGTGTTTTGCACATAAGGCAACGTGATGCTGTTGACTTCAAAGACAAGATAAGGCACGGTTTCAAAAGTCCGCGCGGCCTTAACGGTGGGTGTACCGTCTGGAGAATGAGGCGAATCAATCAGGCCATCATCCGCTAAGTCTTGGCTCAACGTTTCGACGAATTGGGATTGGGTAGCCGTTAAATCACGTCTTTGTGCGGCAACCTGACGCTGATTTAATAAACCTTCTGGTTGCCAAGGCACATCTAAGCCAACGATAACGCGCGCGGATCCTTGTTCTGCGATCATGTCGAGTAAGTCTTGGGGGATCGTGGGCTGGGCCCAAGTGGGCATCGCGCCTAATAGAAATATGATAGCCAGTAGTCGGCTGAGAAACCACGTTGATCGATGTTTGTGTGTCATGGTAATGTACTCCTTTGGTGTTGATGTGTGGTTGAGTATAGGGGATCAGGGGAGTGGTCAGATTTTTTTTTCAACACAGAGATCACAGAGGGCCACAGAGGGCCACAGAGTATAAGTCTATGATTTTTAATGATAATGTAAAAATCCATCCGTTCATTCCCCAGAGCCAAAGTACTGATATAGACTCCATTCAATCGAAAAGCTTGGGGCTTTGATTAAAATTATTTGCTCGTTATTGCTATAGAGTCTGATTCAATCAAAAATGTCAGGGCGAATGACAATTTATTGAGCCAATAATTGAATAAAAGGTTCTAAGTTTTTGATAAATATAGCGTTATTTTTAATAAGCGGTTATTCAAAATGGATGAGTCTATCATTGATAACTGATAACTTTTGTATAAGATAAATTCACAATTCACAATTCACAATTCAAAATAAAAAACGTGATAGAACGCTGATTGTCATGATTGTCATGATTTACGCTGATTTTTAAGAGGCTTTACTCATGATAAAATTACTCCAATTCTATTTAATGGGATTATTGCTCATCCTGATATTTGGCTGTCAACAAACAGCGTTGCTTAAAAGTGGGCCTGTGGGAAAATGCACTATGCCTCCGCCCCTACCTACAAACCGCGAATGTTTTTCAAGCGCGTTAAGCCCTGATCAACGTTCTCAAAATACCGTTTTTATGTTGGCGATGGGGGCTAATACGGGAAACTTGACTAAAACGTCTTCTGATTTGGAAAATTTTAGCCAAACGATGCAACAACATTTTAGGATGCCTGACTCGCAAGTCTGTGAATTGCCTAATGTGTTTAAATCCGAACTGGTGGCTGCTCTGCAATTCCTTAATGAACATGTCGCTGCGAATGATTTGGTTATCCTTTATTTTTCTGGACATGGCACGTTTATCAAGGATAACGATGGCGATGAAAAAGATGGTTGGGATGAGATTTTGGTGACTTTTGATAGTCATTGTAAAACACCAGTTAAAGATGAGGATGGTTTGCGAGATGATTATTTTGTTAAGTTAGTCAATGAGTTACGATCTGATCGTGTGTTGACGGTGATGGATAGTTGTTTTGCATCGGGGATGTTGCTTGGTGGGCCAAGCCGTTCAAATGCTTTATTAGCGAATGCACAGTCTAAATTTTTACAAATAGGATGGTGGGGCACTGAAGAACCACGTCTTGAAGCCGATGAGAGGATGCTCATCAATAATGAGGTGGGCAATTTGGATGCGCTCAAAGGGTTATTGCTGGCGGCGGCTGATGAAAAGCAAACCGCTTTAGAAATACCTGAAAAAGGCGGCCTTTTCACTTTTATATTTGTCGAACAATTTAGGCAATATGCTGATTTTAAAAAGGCGTTTGTACAAACGACTCAAGCAGTTCAGAAAATGACGCGAAAAAGTCAATCGCCTCAGGCGATAGGCAGGTGGGAAATATTAGAGGAGTAAGTGATGAAAAAACAATGGGATGATCACAGTGCTGTCAATGATATCAGGGCGGGTAAGCAGGAAGGGGCAACCTATCTTTACTACCAGTATGAGGGGCGATTACGCGGCGTTTTTAAGAAGTGGTTTAGGGGGCTGTCTGATGACGATGCTGAAGATATCTTGCAGGAGACTTTTATTCGGTTTATCAATCATGTTCGTAAAGCATCACCTGAAAATATCAGTGCTTATCTGTTTACCATTGGCAAGCATGAATGTTGTCGGTTTATTGAGAAAAAGCAACTTCTTTCAAGTCAGGAGACGACACCCTTCAAGCAAAACAATGATGATGATATGTGCGATGATGTTGATGATCTGAACAATGTGCCTAGCGATATCGACATCGAAAGAGAGGTTGCTTTCTTGGATTGTTTTGCTAAGGCATTGAAAAAGTTTGAAAAAAAGGAGAATAATGCGGATCAATGTTTCTCAATCCTGACATTAATGTTTGAAGGTTGGTCTTTAAAAGAGATAGCCGATAAAATTGACAGGACATATGGGGCAACAAGAGAATTTTTCTCACAATGTCGCAAGAAACTGAAACCTTATGTGGAAGACTGTCTAAAGCACAACCGATGATAGGTGATGAGATGAAGACTCAAGATGAGAAAGAAATAGAAGATTGGTTGGCGATATTGTCTGGTAGAACAGTGCCAGACGCGAATCCTGAAATTATCCTTGAGGCCCAAGCTTTGCGAATGGAGCTAGAAGCCCGCCGAAATCCACCCAATCCACAAATATTAAAGAATGTTTTTAAAGCGACGGGGTTAGAGCCTGGATGGCGACGGGATTTGAAAACGATTTGGCAAAAAATAGCGGAGTTATTTCAATCTTTATGGCAATTGAGGCTTCCCTTTCCGGCGGTGGCCGTCACGGTGGTATTGTTATTGGTGATTATGCCAGTTGTTAAACCATTCCTGACTTCAACGCCAGAACCCAATATTATTGCGATACCCAAATCGTCTCTTGTTGCTCAAGAATTGATGGTGTCTAATCCTCAAGCTGAGGCAGAAGCTTTAACTATAGGTTTGGCAAAGCTGGGTATTATTGTCAGCTTGGTTAAGGAAGAGGCTGTTTGGATAGTCGATGTGAGTGATTTATCGACTGATAATCCTGATGCGTTATCTACCTTACTTGAGAAACACCGCTTAGATCGATTACCGCCGCCGATGGTTGATCAGTTGAGGGTTCATATTGGTGGGCTTTAGTGTTTATTAAAAAAAAACGCAAGAGGCGCAAGAGGCGCAAGAGGGCGCAAGAGATGTGAAGTTTTCGATGCTCATCTTTAGCGTCTTTAGCGTCTCTTTAGCGTCTTTAGCGTTTATAAAAAAATCAAT
>QNEL01000153.1 GCA_003645185.1 Candidatus Parabeggiatoa sp. nov. 3 | reverse complement strand
TTTCAGTCGATATTTGATGAGATTTTTTCATTGGTGAGGCCCCCAGCCAGGTTGGAATAATGGATTTTCGTTTGGTCGAAAAACACGCCAATTGCCGTCCCAGTCATAAACCACTGAGTAACGTTGTGTTCCATATTGAGAAAAGCGCCAAAGGACGGCGGCATCATGGCTTTTTCCTATACCACTAGATGGTGTAAGAGGAATATTCCCACCATGAGGATGGGTATGTCCTGACCATCTCCAGCCACGTTTGGCCCATTTTTTTGCCATTCCAGGTGTAAAAGGGACATAAGTGACATCGCCTCGCATCAAAATCCGTTGACTCCATCGCGTGAAAAGCGCAAATTCAACACATTCATGGGCTGATAGTTTAATCATATCATTTATACTGAGCATTTTTTAGGCATTTCAATCAAGTCCCCAGGTTTTTTGAGTTGCTCGACAAGCCATCGTTGATGTCTATTCAATTTGATTGGTTGCTGAAAAATTTTTTCATTTTCAACCGGAAAACTGATGCCCTTCCTTGGTAAAACCACTGTTATAATTTTCTTAACCAGGCCACTTTGAGCTTTGATTCTGGCACTATCACATAACCACATTCCCCAAACTCTTTTTAAGAATGGCCTTTTAACCCTTGGTGTAGAATAGATACCCACCTGTTGTGGTAAAAAAATGAAATTGAAACTGGGTTTAAAAGCTTCTGACATGCTTAAACATACCCAACGCATAATGATTTGTGTTTGTAACATACTCAGTGTACCTCTTAGTTAGTATAGTAGCTCATTCTACGTTTGCTGAAATGATAAAACTTTTCGATCTGTACGGTTAAAAAAAGTAGCCATGATAATGGGAAAATGATGTGAAATCCACGATAAAGAAAAATGCCATCAATCTATTTGATTTATAACGTTTTTTTCATTTTATCCGCCAAATGATTGATTCTGTTATTCGCTGAATTTTTGTCTGTCACTATCAGATAACAATTCTCACAAGAGAGTTGTCAAATCTAAATGTTATGGCACAAAATACGCTTAGAATCTATTTATTTGATTTACATCTGTTTTTTTTAATAGTACCGCTCGGAAATATTGTCGTTTCAAGTTCTGTAAATGCCCTTAGCGTCTTCGCGTCTTTGCGTGAGATTTTATCTCACGCAAAGCCGCAAAGACGCAAAGAGAGCGATATTAAGCGGTGTTTTCCATAATTTGTTGAGTGGTTGAAAGAGATAGGGAAGTAATTAAAGGGCTGATTGAACTCGCTTTTAATCAGCGTTAATCATGATCATCAGTGTCATCAGCGTTCTATCATGATTATTTGAGGCCTACGGTTAGTGGGCTAAAAGTGCGCCCGTCGCCACTGAAAAAGCGTGAAAACCCTTCGTAGTATTCTAAACGCAACACTTGAATGGTGACGATTGCCCCTTCTAGTATCACTATAAATAAATTCCCTAATATAATGACGAGCCCGTTGGCGATTGTGCCTATCACGTTTGCTGAGCTTTCGCCTATTTGGCTGATTAACCAGTCACTGGGGCTGCCTATCATGTTGGCTAAGGTAAATACGGCGATGGCTAATGCGGCGTGATTGAGGCTGAATGCCGCTACGCGCAAAAAGGAGAGCGTATTCGCGAGGTAGTTGATCACCGATTCTAGCCCTTCTATTAAGGTGACTAACAGGCGTTCAATGAACGGCATTTTGTTTTCGTGCCATTTGTAGCCCAGTATGATCATTAAGGGCAGTAAGAGGGCTAGTTGTTGATCGGTGTCGAATGTGTTTGTCGCCATCCATTTTTGAATGGCATAAAATCCCCCTAAATATAATAAGATGCCGGCTAGGCCGGTATTGTTAAACAGGGCACTGGCATAATCCCCTTCTCGCCAGCGATTGATGACGGTAATCAGGGTGGCGAGTAATATAAATCCGATGCCCCAGTAGAGGGCTATGAGTAACATGACGTTTGGATTGTGAATGGGGGAGAGCCAAAGTGCTGGGAGTATGACTTCTTCGTAGCCAAAAATACTGCCGTATAAAAATCCAAAGAATATGGATGAGAATCCGGCGACAATTAAAAATGGGGTAAAGGTTTTTAATTTGTCGCGGAAATACCAACCCGCTGTGGCTATCAATGCGCCGTGTCCGACATCGCCGAACATGGTGCCAAACATGAGTATAAACGTGATGGCGAACAAGACTGTTGGATCAAATTCACCATAGCGCGGTGGGCCATAATTTTTGACGAGTGCGATGTAGGGCGCTAAGAGCCGATGATGGCGTATCAATGAGGGCACTTGCCGATATTCTGAAGGGCTGGGTTTGCGCGTGCTCAAGACATAGGGACAATTGAGTTTGTCATTTAATGCCGTTTCAAGCTGGGATAAATCGTTGCTGGGAAACCAACCTTCTATCAAGGCGAGTTGTCCTCGCCCTCGATAGGTTTCCGTTAATTCAGCGTAGGCCGCTGCGTGATTTAAGGTTTGATAGGCCTGTTCTAAGAGTGGCCTGTTTTGTATGACTAATTCTTGGATGGTGCCTTCTACGGCTTCAATTTGTTCTTGTAATTGCTTTTGTTTCGCCGTTAATTCAGTGTGGACTTGTTGAGGGTGATCATGAAATTCGGGTGGAATGGGTAGGGCTTGAAAGTCAGCATGTTCTAATATGGCGTGAACTTTTTCTTGATGCTCATCGGGCCCTGCTACGACTAAGTAAGCGATATGCTCATCGCGGTGAAAAATGTCTATAAAATGTTCGGCTAAGGCAATGGCTTCAATAAGATGCTCAATATTTTCAATCGGCACGGTGCCGATATGCAGATTCAAAAATTGCGCGGATTCTTGGAATAATTTTAAATCGACATCCAGTTTGCTAAAGATTTTGAGCGTTTCAAGTAATTGCTTTAAAGCGGTTTGTTGTTCGTTAAACTGGTGTAATTGTTCTTCAAGTTTAGAAATTTGTAACCAGATTTGGCATAATTTGTCATTAATGTCTTGAAGTTCGGCCAGTTCAACTTTGCTATAGGGGGCTATATTGGCCGGTTTTGTAAAACCACTGCGTGAGCATATTTTCTCGAAACGGCTACGGGCATTGCTAAATACGCGATAAAACTCAGTCCCTGGCCGTTCTGGCAATTCTTTCGCGATTGTTTCAGTGGTGGTTTCTGGATTAAACAGGCCGCAATCTGCCAACACTTGTGCGGCTAATGGGACATCCTCAGTTAATAACTTGAGGGAAACATGCTGCATGGAGAGAGGTTTAAACATAGTTTTGTTAATTGAGTACAACGAATGACGTGGATAAACGAATTAAGAATGACTCGTATGTCGCTGCTTTAAAATCATGGGAGTCATGCAATGTGGGTGAGATGATAGAACGCTGATTTGACTGATAATGGCCTGATTAACACTGATTAAAATTAAAAAAATCAGTGCAGATCAGGCCATAATCAGTGTCATCAGCGTTCTATCTAATCTATAATTACCAAAATCCTTTATACAATCCTTGTAGTTATGCCTTGTAGTTATGCCATCAATGCTGACGACGATTCAGCGGCTTCTTGGATGGTATTATTTTTTAAATTCAATCGTTTACCTTTTATAATCGCCATCACTCGTCGCATTTCCATCTCGCGCAGTAGCACGTAAGCGAATGCTTTAGCTAAAGTGAAACTGTGCAATTTTAGGGTTATATCGGCCACTCGTCGTATTTCCATGATAAGCCGCTGATCAACAGTATAAGTGTTGTTCGCATCTGCCAATAAGTGAGAAAGCGGTTCTGGCAAATGAGCCAAAACGTCTGCTAATGAATTTAATTCCACTAAACTTTGCAAGCGGCTGCTATTAAACTGATAGGGGGTTGGAATCAGTAAGTAATACGTTTCTGCTGCCGATAAATTATAGGCGAAGCGATAACGTAGTAGCCATAGCAAATTAAAACGATCCATAAAAATGCTCACCAGCGGTAATAAATGCTGGCGTTGTTTGGTATCAAGGGCACGGATTTTGTGCAAAAATCCTAATAAATAATGGCGATCAATTGCGGCATCTAAAGAATAGAGTTGATGCTCTTTTTCAAAAACGCGCCGTGCTTGACGGGCAATATTACCGTAAGGACTCTTTTCCAAACGTCGTAGTAATTCACCAATATCTTCGGTGCGTAACAATTGTTCAATGGGTAAGGCGCTCAGTGGCCCTAATTCTAACAATTGCTCTGAAATCGTTACTGCATCCAAGCCGGCAATTTTGCCGCGCACTATGGCTTTGAGATTCGCGATGTCGCACTTATGAAACCAATACATGAGCAAGTCACGATCCGCGCCTGACAAGGGACGTACCAAGACTTGAAAATCAGCCAACATACGCATTAACCAAGCTTGTTCTATCAGATTTTGTTCAACCGTATTGTTGTTGAGCAGTTCATCAAGTGTCGGATTGCCGGTATGTTGCTGTCCAAGTGGTTGGTTCAATAATGCCGTTAAGCGTGTCTCAGAAAGCAAACCGTCTGCTAAGATTGAAACACGGGCATTGAGATAAGCATAATGAGTCATTTACCTACCTGCATGAGTAAATGTACAGCGGCTTCTAACGCTTTTTGTTGATTGTCTTCTGCGAGTTGACGCAGACGTTCTTTTCGCTCCTCATACCGTTTATTTAATTCAGCTATGGTTTGAGTTGCACGGGTTTCCGCTTTTTTTAAAAAACTCGCCTGTAATTCTGGTATTTTAGCGTGCTGTTCAAGTTCATGTGCTTTTTGTAAAGCTTGTTGAATAAGTTGTTCACGCTCGGTTTGTGCTTTGGCAACCCGTTCTTCTGCCTCAGTTTCTACCAATAGTAAACGTTTTAAAGTATTTTCCATATCTTAAATCACTTATCAATCATTATGTAGGGTGGGCTGTTGCCCACCTAAATCATGCCTATTCGTACGCTGTAGCGCAGCACGCCATTAATTATGAGAACCGTTCTCGCCATTGAACCATTTCATCATTGTTTCCCGATGTTTGGGGCGTTGTTTTAACCTGAGTTTGAATTATTTGCGGTTCTTGGGGTACTTCCTTAATCAGCGGTTTTGGGTCGGGCTTTTTGGGTTCGAGAACAGACAAGAATGAGGGTAATTTACCATAAGAGGCTAGTTCATCTTCTCCTGCCATTAAAACATGGTCAGCTTCAATACGTAGTATCTTTCCATTGCTGGTAAAATAGGCTAATCCTGAAACTAATACATCTTTACTTAACAGTGCTTGCGCGGCTTTTTGAATCAGAGGTTTAACTATCCCTTTGATAACTTGTTGATGTTGAGCGGTACTCAGTCTGAATGTCCGATCAGACATTCTAATCGCTTGCAATTTGCCAGCCACTTTGACTTTGGTGGGGGGAGGAAGATTGGCCTCTAGTTCTTTGAAAGCCGTGACACTTTCTGGCGTAATTTGGAGCCCTTTGCCATTGACAAAATGAATCAAGGCGGCCCCTTGATTGAAAACATAACGAAAACGTTGAAAAGCATATAATAAGGGGGAATCATAGATGGAGTCCACCATTCTACTGTTCCCCATTTTGTGATGTTGGGAAAGCTTTAAGGTGAGGATTGCGCTTGTTAAACTTTCTTGAAAGTAATCTAGGCTAGTCCACTCAGGATTGAGTTCTGGAAACAGGCCACTTTTTTCAAACAACTCTGGTACCACTTCAAGCAAGGGAAGCGATTCCACTTCAAGTTGATTTTCTTGGAATGCGATAGAAAATTGTGTTGCGGTCTTAATCCATTGAGGTGGCGCACCGCGCATCATACTTCGCCCTTCAGTACGCAAGCGTAAAGCACCCTTACTGCCTTCAATGAGAACAGACAATAATGCTTGCAGCAGCGTGACTGACATCATGCGATTTTCCACGTTCTTATTTTTAATCTGGATTTGATAAACTGGCATAACGAAATGACCTTTTAATATATCAATAAAACACATAATCTAAGTGGCTATTGACATTGATTATGCGGCCTACTGATTTTTTTGATCTAAAATGACTGATTAGCTTTTTCGAGCAACAGGGGTTGTGGCATTGACCCTTTTTGGAATTGGCCAATAATTGTTTATTTACTTCTACTTTGTCAGATTATAGGCTAAGTGATTGATTTTATTAAATTCACTGATTTATTAGCGTTTTCTTATAAATCAATGAGTAATGCTGAATTCTGACAAAGTAGAATTACTATTTAGGTTTTAGACATTCATAATAATAAATTAATTTGACTTTGTCACATATTATGCAATCAGTTATCAGTTACCAGTTATCAGTTATCAGTTACCCTTTTATGTATTTCACGCGCGCGGTGAAGCGGAGCTTCACTACGCGCGTGAAATGGTGGGTAACGTGTTTTTGTTGCCGGCCCCATTTAAATGTAGGGGGCCGGTAACGTGTTTTTGTTGCCGGCCCCATTTAAATGTAGGGTGGGTAACGTGTTTTTGTTGCCCACCATCTTAAATGTAGTTGCCCACCATCTTAAATGTAGGGTGGGTAACGTGTTTTGGTTGCCGGCCCCATTTAAATGTAGGGTGGGTAACGTGTTTTGGTTGCCGGCCCCATTTAAATGTAGGGTGGGTAACGTGTTTTGGTTGCCCACCATCTTAAATTAATAAGGATTACCTTTTAAAGACGAAGTAATCCAATAACGTATAATCCAATCAAAAAGAGGTGAGCGAGCATCACTAGCCAAAAAACGAGGCGAGCGAGTATTGAAGCTTGAAGCGTTTTTAAATGGTTTTCAAGGTTTTCAAGCTTGCTGAACATTATACCGAATACAATAACGCCCACGATGATGGCCTCGCAACTGGCGATAAAGGCTGCCACACTGCCTGCAATGCTACCGACGACACCGATGGCTATACCCATTGTCACACCGACTGCGACAACGAATACCATGCCACCGACACAACCTGCGACAATACCTTGTGCCACGACAATTGCGGCAATGATAACCAGCGTTTCTGCAAAGCAAAATGTTGTGGCGAGTGCGACAGCTTGAGCAATCCCTATAGCCACCACAAATGCAATACAGAGTGCGACAATCAATGCTACGCTGAACTTGACGTTTTCAGATGGCTTGATTTTGAATGATCCTGTTAATAGCCAACAAATCATTAATAAGGGGCTGATATAAACGGAAACGTGAGCAGAATGAGGCAATAGTCTTAAACCAGATGCCAAAGTAGGCATTAATAAAGGCCACCAAATAAGTGTACTGGCTACCCACTGGGCTTTTTGTATTTCATCGGCTTCATCAAAGAATTGCCGATAGGCTTGTAATTGTTGAAACATACCGCTTGACAGTTATCAGTTATCAGTTTCACGCAAAAGTTTTTGCGCGCAAAAACTGTATTTAGCTTCGCTGACCTCCGGTTCACGCAAAAGTTGCGCGCAACTTTATTTCACGCTCAAGTTTCGCTCCGCGAAACTTGAGCGTGAAATGTGAAATGTGAAAATCAGTTATCAAAAGCAGATACACTGTAAATCATTGATTTGTGGTTGCACGTCAGAGTTTTGCAAGTAAGGTGGGTTTAGCTTTTGGCAACCCCAGGTTCCACCTGGGGCTATGATCTCGCTACGCTCGGCAACGAAGTTTCACATTCAACCCCTTGGGGGTTGTGCGGGTTGTAGGGGCGAACCTGCGTGTTCGCCCAGGCTTAACTTTAATCACACCCCAAAAAAAACAGGGCGACTATGATAACTGATAACTGATAACTGATTTCCACGCAAAAGTTTTGCGCGCAAAACTTTTGCGTGGAACTGATAACTGTTCACAGTTCGATTGCCCACATTAAACTAATACCATAATACAAAATCCCGCCAATGAGTGCTGACATGGGCACTGTGACTAACCAAGCGGTTACAATCTTGACCAGCACTTGTCCCCTGATATACTGCTTTCTTTGAATTTTAGCCACTTTTCTCGTCTCTTTCTTAGTGAACTTGATTTCGCCATTGGTTTTCACCGTTTTTAATTCTTGTTTTTTTATCGCGATCCGATTTAAAAGTAGTGTTCTTTCATTTTCATCTTCCAAATCAGCCAACCTGTTATCCCACTTGCTCAGTTTTTTATTGATGGATTTGAGATGATGTGCCTTCACCCCTTCAATTTCATCTTGATATTTATAATAAAGATAATAGCGCAAATAACCCACACCAAAAACACCACCAATGGCAATATGTGTCGAACTCACAGGTAGGCCTAAGCTTGAGGCAATAATCACGACAATGGCTGAAGCCATGGCAATGGCCCAAGCTCTTGTTTGATCGAGATCAGTAATTTCACTGCCCACCGTTTTAATCAGTTTAGGTCCATAAATGGCTAAGCCAAGCGCAATGCCCAACGCGCCAATCACCATTATCCAAATTGGAATAGCCGCGTTTTTAGCAATTTCGCCACTTTCTAGGGTATCGTAAATGGCGGAAACGGGGCCAATCGCATTAGCGACATCATTGGCACCATGTGCAAAACATAAAAGTGCGGCGGCAAAAATCAAGGGCATGGTGAAAAGTTTGTTAATATCCGTTTTCTCATTGGATAGCCGTTTTGAGGCTTTAATAATAAGCGGTTTGACAATCAGATAAGTCACAATGCCAAATAGGGTACCAATGAACAAAGCGGTTGTGAGATCAAGTTTGACAATTTTTTTTAAGCCCTTGAGTGCTAAATAAGTGATAAAAGCAAAACCCATGATGGCAATTAAAAAGGGCAGCACCTTTTTAGCGGATTCAAGCGTATCTTCTTTATGAAAGATTCTGTCTTGAATAATGTAGAGAAATAGCGCGGCAACAAACCCGCCTAAAAGAGGAGAGATGATCCAACTGGCTGCAATTTTTGCCATCGTTGCCCAATTCACAATGTCCAAACCACTTGATACTATGCCTGCACCGATAATACCCCCCACAATAGAGTGTGTAGTCGAAACCGGTGCGCCTACAGCAGTGGCTATATTGAGCCAGAGTGCGCCCCCTAAAAGCGCGGCTAACATGATCATAATAAAAACATTGCCATCAGCAATCAAGTTAGGATCAATAATGCCCTTGTTAATGGTGCTAACCACATCGCCACCGGCAATTAATGCCCCACTGGCTTCAAAAATGGCGGCAATGATAATAGCCCCCCCCAATGTGAGTGCTTTAGAACCGACAGCGGGGCCAACATTATTGGCAACATCATTTGCGCCAATATTCAAAGCCATATAGCCGCCAATCATGGTGACAAATGCCAAAAATGGCATACCACTTTGATAAATCAGGGTGTATAACATCACCATGATGAGAAACAGCATTGCGATACCGAGTTTATAAAAATCGTTTCCACTGCGTGGAAATTTGTTTTCACTTTGAATATTGATTTGATTTGTCATTCCTGAGCTTGCCTACCCTCTAGCCCTTTTCAATAGGAAAATCAAACAGTTCCTAAAGAAGGATGGGATTGATGGATGTGTATAAACGATTAAGAAAATTATTTAATGCTTATATTCTATTCTTAATGAAAGTGCATTACCACTTTCATCAAAATTCTAGGTGCGGCTCAATTTTAAATTGAGAGATTAGCCACGGAATGACACAGAAAGCACGGAATATTTCCGTGTTTTTCCGTGTTTTTCCGTGGCAAAGACTATCCACTACCTTATTTTATAGCTTTCAAGGTGAAACACTGTGTAATCCGTTGACAATGCCTTTAAAACCACTGCAAAAGTTTGTATTTGCGCTGGTGAGCGCGTCTTGGGCCATGCACTGACTGAGGGCACATCTAGGTAGGGAATATAAAATCGGTTATTTTGATAACGGGCGTGACAGGCTGAAGGTTTGGGCAAGGTATATAAAAATGCCAAACTGTCGGTGACAACCTTTAAATCTTCGGTGCCGGTTATCAGCATTAAATCGCCTTTGAACACCCCAACTTCTTTAAGGGGTTGTTGGGTAATGGGATCAAATAGCCAAACATCTAATAAGGGCATAAACAGACGATTTTCTTCAACGTGATAGAGGGCATGTGCTTGATCACAGACTTGAATCGTGAACTCTTTGCGAAAAGACAGTTTGCCAGGATCGGTGGTGGTGATTGTAATCGGATACGTCGCGCCTGATTTAAAACCCACTGATTTGTCAGCGACGCGCAATTCATTACCGATAATCTTAAATCTGCCTTTGGCATCGTTATTTAAAGTATAGCGATGTTCATCATCTGGATTGGGATCAACCGTGTACAAGGTACTCACCCAAGCCCCTGTCGGTGTCTTTTTTTCCACCGTTTCACCCAATAATAAGATATCAATGGGGGCTTCATTGCCGTGGATGGTGATAATGAAGTCTTTGCTCAAGGTGCTACCGGCTTTGTCTGTTGTCGTGATGGTAATCGTGTAAGGCTTGATCTCGACTTCACTGGCCAGTTGCAATTGGTTATCGACTATCTGAAATCGCCCGCCTGCATCGTCGGTTAAAGTGTAGCTGTGAACATCATGGCGATCAAAATCAAGGGTAGATACTAAACCGATTGGGGTACCTATCTCACTGTTTTTTGACAGCGTGTCGTTAGAGAGGCTGATATCAGCCGGTTGTCGATTGGCCTGAATTTCATTCGTGATGATCGTCTTATTCACCTGAATGCTGAAGTTTTTCGTGAAAGCCAATTCCGTACTATCTGTGGTGGTAATGGTGATCGGGTCATCACCGGCCGTTAAGACAGCGGCCACCCGTAATTGGTTGTCAACGATTTTAAATGGGCCGCTGGCCGTTAAGGTATAGCGATGTTCATCGCTTGGATCTGGATCAACGGTGGATAAGTGGCCGATCAGGGTATCCACTTTGACGTTTTCCAGTACGGTGTTGTTCGATAACACAATATCAGTGGGCGGGTGGTGACGTGCTGGATCAAGGCCCTCACAAGTCAAGGTGTATGAAATGCTGGGCAAGACGGGATCATTCGTGGTTAAGTGCAAAGTGGCTACCCGATCTCCCGCTTCTGAAGGCACACATTCTAGCGTGATCGGCTGTGCCGCGTCACCATCGTTGAGTGATAACGGCACAGTGACTATACGGAAATCGCTGGCGTGTGTGCCAGACAAACGACTTTCATTGAGGGTTAAGGTTGTGTTTCCGGTTTCTTGAATCGTCAATGATTGCGTAATGGCAGTGCCCACTTGGCTACGCCCGAATGCTAAGGTATTTTCAGGTGCGGGTACAGAGCTATAACCCGGTGTACCCAGGCCGAGACACTGTAAAGGATAAGTGACAGTAGGCTGTGCGGGATCATTAGTCATCAGGCTCAATGTGGCCGTCCGTGTGCCCAAAGCACGGGGAATACAGTGTACTGTCAGGGTATGCGCTGGCCCGCCTTCTGAAATAGTAACCGGTAGCTGACCGGCCGGTATGCTGAATTCTGCTTTATGCTCACCAGTCAACTGACTCTGGGTAATTTCTAAGGGGCTATCGCCCACTTCTACAATCTTTAAATCAACCACACCACTTTGTCCCACCTTGGCACGCATAGAGAGTGTACTGCTGGGCACGGGTTCAGACGCATAAGTGGCCGGTTTCAGGCCGGTACACTTCAAGGTATAAGTCACTGTCGGTTGAACGGGATCATTGGTGGTTAAAGTCAACGTCGCTTCACGCACACCAACAACGCTGGGAAGACATTGCACTTTCAGTGTTTGTGACGAATCCCCATCAGGCAAACTCAAAGGCGGTTTGCCGTCTATCAGACTGAAATCAGAAGCATGTTGCCCACTGAAACTGGCTTCTAAGATATCTAGGGTATCGGTGCCTGTTTCTGAAACGGTTAACGACACCACACTGGGCTGGCCGACTACGCTAGTCCAGTTCAAAGTGCTACTGGGTGCCGGTTCCGAATCATAAGCGATAAACACCTTTTTAATCCCTTCACAGGTAACCGGATATCGGATCGTAGCTTGACTTGGATCATTAGTGGTTAAGATCAAAGTCGTTTCATGAATCCCGTCGGCCTGGGGTAGGCATTGCAAAAGCAAACCATGCGCTTTGCCCGCATTGGGAATGACAACAGGAGGTTTGCCACTGAGGATGCGAAACGCATCCGCTTGTTGATCGACAAACTTGGCGCTTTTGAGTTCTAAAGGCAGATCACCTGTTTCCTGCACAACAAGCCTCAGATTAATCGCTTTGCCTACCATCGTCTGCCCAAAATCCAGGCCTGTTTCCACAGTCGGGGTTGAAGCATAACCCGCAGAATACGGGGTAAAGATCGCGGTACAAAACTTATCAGCAGTCATTTGCACTTGCCCTGATGTATCACAATCACCCTGCCAACCAGTGAAGCGAAAAGCATCAGCCGGAATAGCGGTTAAAGTGACGGGTGTATCAATAATATAATATTGGAGACAATCACTGCCGCAATGGATGCCTTCAGCCTGAATCGTGCCCATACCCACTTTCTCCACTGTGAGTTGATATATAGGGGGTGGATGTGATGAAGATGATGGTGGTGATGATGGCGCGGGTTGTGATGGCGCGGGTGATGATGGCGCGGGTAGTATTCCATTATTATCCACATTTCCCGTGATTTGTGCTTTAGTAGGCATAGAAAATAATGCCAACACAATCAGAAGGGATGGCCTCAAAAATTGAGCCGGTTTCAAAATCAAGTGAGTAGTCATTTCTTACACTCCTTTATTAATGGTTAATGGTTAATGATTAATGCTTAATGCTTAATGCTTAATGCTTAATGCTGATAAGTAAAATACTGTGTTTTTTAGAAAAATATTTTATAAATCAGCTATTTACAAGCTATTTTAACCAAAATTTAACCTGGTTAATGGTTAATGCTTAATGCTGATAACTAAAATATTTTAATATTGTGTTGTTTAGGACAAATATTTTATAAATCAGCTATTTACAAGCTTTTTTTAACCAAAATTTAACCAAAATTTAACCAAAATTAACTAAAAGTCATATAAATTTATACCAAATATAGACCCGTGTTAACTGCGTTTTCTATATTATGCTCGCTCCAAGGATGACAGCCCTGTTCAAGCTGGAAATGAGAAATGTTCACTTTCAACCAGCTATTCAATTTTTCAGAAGTTCACCGTTTAGGATGTTGCCTAAAACCGTTTCATTTTTTGAGATAGTGTATGTTTTTTATTATATATAATTTTGTAAAGTAGTACAACAAAGTATAGTACAACGGTTCAGGATTAGTACAACGGATCAGGGGATTGAACGGATTGGTGCGAGGTATTCTGATGGTAAGTTATTCTTTCAAAAGATATCGAGTAGTTGTACTTGATTATATGAGGGCCATTGAATAGAAAGAGTCGCCTCATCAATCCGTTCAATCCCCTGATCCGTTGTACTCAATAAATATCGAGTAATTGTACTTGATTATATGAGGGCCATTGAATGGAAAGAGTCTCTCATCAATCCGTTCAATCCCCTGATCCGTTGTACTCAATATTGTTATTTTATATGGCTATTTTATTGGTATTAAGAAATGCAATTAATATTATATATAAAATAATAGCCAATCATTTAGTTCTTTTTTTTAACCACCACAAGGAGTTTGCTATGAACGCGATACTCAGAAATACGCCTGTTACCAGACAGGATATGAACTTGGGGCTGCAAAATCTGCGGCAGCACTATTTGATCCCGTGGGTAAGTGCATTTATTTTGGCTTTTTTTATGGTAGGTAGTAGTATTGCTCAAGAAGCAGCGAGTGATACTGAGGGAGAGGCAACCCCTTTGGATGCCCAAGCGTCTAGTACTGATGGTGCCTTAGAAGCGGAAGCCAGTGACGACGTTGATGCCAGTGATGACAGCGATCTCAGTGATTACGGTGCTGAGGAATATGTGTTCCCAGAAGGAGAACTGATTTATAAGGATGCCGAACCAGAAGACGTTGCTGGTGAATCCGAAATGGGTGCTGAGGATGCCGCCGGTGATGAAGTGGAAGAGGAAGGCTTTGACTACAGTACGCCTGACGAAGAACTCCCTGAAGTAGAGATGAGTGCTTGGGATGTCCCACCGCCTATCGAAAGCGAAGATGCTGAACCAACTGAAGCGGAAGTTGAGGCTGAAGCCGATAACGATATTCTCCCTGAGGAAGAACCACTGTCTTGGGATTCTGAGGCTGATAAGGAAGGGGTTACCGCAGATGCCACTGACGACGGCATGGTTGGTGAAGATATTACCCCATCGGGTATTTCTATGGAAGGCTCGGTTGATCGATACATTAGCCGTAAATGGCTTGAATTCTCTTTTAAGAAGATAAATACGCCTGCTAGAGGTTGTTGGCCTAGTGATCGAGGCGGATCGCGCTGTGCTGCTAGTCGAGCCAAAAACTCGGTATTTGCGAATGCACCTGCTTGGACTTTTAATACGAGTAGCCATATTCGGGTTTATGTGACGGATGCCTTTGATAGAAATGACAGATTCAAGGTGTACGACTCTGGCAAGTTGCTTGGAGAAACTTCAAAACCAAGAGGGAGCGGAAATTGTGGAAGCGATCCTGCAAGGTGCTATAGGGACAAGTCTGCTAGTTCAGGTTATTTTGATCTGAATCCCGGAAAACATGCCCTCACAATCGTTCCGTCTGTGAATAGCGGTGGCGCGGCTTATTTTCTTGTCGCTAAAAGAAGCGCTCCTACTAAGAGCAGAGGCGTTTTACAATTCCATTCAAGATCTTACCGGGTTCGCGAGAATAGTCGTTCAATCGCTGTCATCGTGACGCGCAGGGGTGGTAAATATGGTACGGTATCGGTGCGCTATGGCACTTCTAATGGCAGCGCGCGTTCTGGAAAGGATTATAAAGGTCGTTCGGGCCGACTGATTTGGAGAAATGGCGATTCTAGAGCCAAAGTCATCCGGGTAAACATCATTAACGATAGTGTCCGTGAATCGACAGAATATTTCAGGGTGAATTTGGGCAGAGTCACCGGAGGTGCGAAGCTGGGTTCTTCGAGAACCACATCAGTGAGTATTCTTGATGACGACCGCATTCCGCCAATCTCCTCCAAATGCCATGCGGTTTTCACGGCTAAGGACAGAAAACTGTTTATTCCGTTGATTAACATGCCTTTATTGGATCCCATCACGGGCAGACCAGTTGGCAAGGCGGCTGTCTTTAAGGGGACTTTGGAATTGGTTGAAGGGGTAGAGGATTTTAAAGTGCTCCCCAACAGCATGTCGTTTGTCAAGATGTTGACTAAGAATAACAAATGCCATGCCTCTTACTCCTATACTAACCGAAGGATTCACATTCCTTATTTGAATGTGCCTTCGGTGATGGTGGTGCCGCCTAACGTGGTTGCTCCTGGGCCAACGCAAGTGTTTCAGGCCTATTTGCAGCAGTTGCCTTTGTCGGATGACATCTTCCATTTGATACACTATCGGTATCGCTACACGATTAAGAAATAAGTTTTAACTCTCCCAAACCCCCTTTTTTTTCAAAGGGGGCACCCTTCTGAGGTTGGATAAGTACTGAAGCACAAATAAACAGGTATTTTACCGCAAGGGGCAACCACAAGGGATTGCCCCTACGAACCGCCCGTAGGGGCAATCCCTTGTGGTTGCCCCTCTTGCTCATGCCCCTCTTCTTGGTTGTTTCTTTTAATTAAAATACCTGAAAATTTAT
>QNEL01000152.1 GCA_003645185.1 Candidatus Parabeggiatoa sp. nov. 3 | reverse complement strand
GCCGGCAACAAAAACCCGTTACCCACCCTACATTGATCTATTGGGGCCGGCAACAAAAACCCGTTACCCACCCTACATTGATCTATTGGGGCCGGCAACAAAAACCCGTTACCCACCCTACATAAAAGTTTAATTTATGACCGCGTGCAGTATACCACACACACAATTCGTTCATTTCGGTTGTACTCCTCTTTTTAAAACTCAAAAATTCAATGTTAAACGCACTTTGACTTGATCTGGAATGGCTTTTGGTTCAAGATGGATTGAACTGACTTGTACTTGATGTTGGTTATGTAATCTGCCTAGCCAACGCATCAGTTCGGTAAAGCTCACTTTTTCAAAATTAATGCGAACGGCCCGATCACCTTTTGGTTCAATACGCTTATTGGCTTTAGCGAGTACACCTTGGCGAGTACTTTTATCAATCAAGCTAAATAAGGATTGTTTGCGAGTTTGAACATGCTTTGCCGTGGATTGGCCGCGTAATTGTTGAATTTCGGCAGCGGCGGTGTTCATCCAGCGCAAAGTATTGTGTTGAGCCGTTACCATAATCTCTAATTGGGCACGGGCCTTGATAATCGGTTCCAAGAGCATAAAATAACTCAAAATGAGGCTTAAAGTGATGGCACCAATAATGAGTGTATAACGCTCACGAGGGTTAAGTTGGTTAAACCAGTTTTTCATGATGATATGGAATGTCAGGTATTTTTTATCTCACGCAAAGGCGCAAAGGCGCAAAGGTGCTAAGTATTCAGTATTATTAGTGAAGCATACCGAAGAGTCTTAGCGGCTTAGCATGAGATTGCTGTATCTATTAATTGACTTTCAACCTTTTCATTAAGCTTTGATTAAGCCTATAAAAAATCCGTTTATTCCATCAATCCGTTGTACTAATTTAAAGGAATGATTTTATGCACGTCAAAAATCGTTGGAATAAAAAAGCGAAACCCCAATCTCTCGAAGAAATTGCTGGCGCTTTAGGTTTTATCAGTTGGACAATAGCCACAAATAGTGTGCTTGAATTAGAAAAGAAGGGTTATCAAACCGATAGCAATGCTCACCGCCTTCAGATTATTCAAGCGTTTTTAATCTTTTTAGTCCAAGTGGCGGATAGATTAGCTTATGATCGGATGGAAAATGAAGAACGACAACGTTTTATCACCGCTTTAGCCCTGCATGTCGCCAATACTTTTGCTGATAATCAGCGCGATATGTTGGGAGAAGGCGAGCATCGTCACGCTTTTATTGATTCGCTGAATCAACAGAGTGAGGATTATGCCGAATTAAGTTTTCGCGATGGCGAAGCTGGGTTTGATTTTTTGCGTTATTTTGGCGAACAAGTCGCGGCCGTTATGGCCGAAAAACATTTTGTCAGTCAACAGGTTATGGATATCGAAGGGCCTGATGCGATTAAGACGTTTAAACAAAGTATGCAGAATTTATTGGGTAAATGATAGAACGCTGATTTGGCTTTTTATCATGATTGACGCTGATTTTTTTTAATCAGTGTTCCACGCAAAAGTTGAGGCAAACAAAAACTTTTGCGTGGAAATCAGTTTCATCATGATAATCAGCGTTCTATCTAAAACTGCCATACGATTGTAATCAAGTTGCCATGTAAAAGCTAAAATTCGTTTTAATGTCATTTCAACTGAATCGGATGTCATTTGATTTGACGCCTATTGAGGGGAAAATGAGCCAAAATAGCAGATTAGGAAAAAAAGAATAAGTTGCCCCATTTTTTTTGTTGCAGTCACTTTCGCTCATATGAAAACGCCTCATAAAATTATGCCGTCGCAAAATTTTGCACTCCAAAGCACCGAAGCAAAATAAATTTTGCACTCCAAAGGGCCTTCGCAAAATAAAATTCATAAAATAGCGCACAAACTCACCCAACATTTAACCCGTGCTACGCTTATCTCTAGCATTTTATTCCCTTAATGTGGAATGGATTTTTCGAGCTGCAAAAGCGCTCGTGTAATGGTGGACAGTATATCTTAATTAAGGTGCGTTCCACGCACCCTACGCTTGCTATTTATTTTTCTTAAATTCCTCCCAAAGCGCTTTAATTTTGGGTTCCGTATCCTCATACATATGATCTGTTTCAAAGACGACTTCAGAAAACATGACACCCTCTTTAGTCAACAGTTCTGAATGCATACAAAAATCACTAGGCACTTTACCTGACTCAATTTCTTTTAATCCCATCTCTGATAGTAATTTTTGTTGCTTTAAAAAAGACATCACGACACTTAAACTTTTACGAACCAACTTTCTCCATTTCGGAGGTGAGGCGCGAATGTTATCATATGATATGAATGCCTTATCCAACAACTTATTCTTTTTAAGGAGTTCAATTATTTTCAACTCCGCTACAAAACAAGGTGAAAAAGATAGAAAATTTTCTATCTTTAATGTTTTGGGTAACGGTAGGTTACCAATAACTCGCCAGTGTTTCCACAAAACCCCCGTTAATTCTACTTGTAACTGTGCCATAAACTTGAGATCAGATAAAAGCGCGATATTCAGAGATTTTTTGGTTTGTAAATAAGGATAAATACCAATAACTCCAGCATCACGATATTGTATTTCGAGCACTTGAATAAACCCAAACAGGTTGCGCTTAAAAGGTACCGCTACAATATCACCGACTTTAGGTTTAGGTTGTACCGGTTGCTTTTTCGTTTTACCTGAAATTGAGACTAACTCTTGATCTTTTCCATTGGAACAGTAGGAAGCAAAGTCAACACCTAGCACTATATCAAGGTTGAGCAAAATTTCCTCCAAGGTTGGTAACCGCTGAAGATCGGATTGAAGATATTCTTTCCTAAGCTTCTGTAAGAACTCAACGGAATAATCCAGCCCTTTATCCTCGTAATATAGCTTTTTACCCTTATGTTCAATAGATAACCAACCCATCTTTATCTCCTTTTGTGACTGAAATATCAAATAAATTAGGACTCACGCACCATTAATTAAATTGATTATAAATCTAATAAATGACACCATTTCCCAAGCATTAAATCAAAAATATATATTAAAATCAAAGACTTATATTTTAAATCCGTAAATACTATTATAAATAATGACTTTTTTAATCGTACAAGTCAAAATCAGGCCAAGGTAAATCATCATATCCAACTGTAATATCAGTGGGCGGGATAAATTGGTTATTGACAATATGGTAAAGCATTTTATCGGGTAGCCTAATATGATGTTTTTCTACATAATGAGCCAAGCTACAAGGCCAAAGCCAAACATTATCTGACTGCCAACAACCGGGATCACCAATATCTTGATGGCATAAATTACAATGAATGTGAAATGAGCCACTGCATAAGACAATCCGTGCGGAACGTAAATACTTAATCAAGTGTTTTTTACCTTGAAATTTCCACTTAGAATCTGTGAGCTGAGTTCTAAGTGGCCACTTTGTATCAGCACTGCCAGGTTCAGTCCAAACCCCAAACCAACGATATGGCCAGTTATGAAAGATATCTTCTCCTGTCAAATACATTTACAGACTCCTCTTTAATAGTCGCATTGTGTCATTTTATCAATTTGGCATGGTTCAATTTAAGGTAACAAGAAACTGTCAATCCGCCGTCACGTTGGCCATTTTTAATTTTTTTAGAGGCCTTTTACCTAGTGGCATCACTTATTGTTCGGTGAGCCGTCCAACGAACAAGCTGGGTATCCTCGCGTAGTGAAACTCGCCCTATATTAATCTCTGCTGCGAAATTAAGCTGGCCTATCTATTCCTTTGCAGAGTAAATCAGTGAGAGAGGAAGATAAGTACTCTGCATCTTCTGGATCAAGATTTCCAAATCCTACTAAATAGAGCCCCCAACCATTTTCTATTCCATTCATGTAGAAAATAACTTTTCCGCCACCATTATCACCTATCGGTATCGCTCCTTTTATGTGCAACGAAATATCATAAGCTTCATCCATTTCCAAGCAACCATCAGGATGCCATATACGAAGGTACTGTTCACCATTCCATTCTAATTCAATCTCAGTCACTTCATCTATCAAGTCGAGATATTCAGAAGGAATTTGAGGAAATCGTTCCAAAATAGATTCGATATCTTTTTGACTTGCCTCAGATTCCTGAGATAAAATCTCAAAATTTTTATGTAATGTTAATAACACAACTATTTTGCCTTATTAGAGTTGCCCCTATAATAAACCTAACCCATTGGCGTACAACGATAATCAAAATCAATAACTTAGCTGATTAAGGGAGAAGTCTATTATTTAGATTTTTTAGATTTTGTAGACAGCAGAGTCTACTTAATTTTAAGTTTATCAAGCATCTTATCTTGTTGTTGAAAGACTCTTTTTATAAAACTAATCACCTAAATAACCCATGTTCGCTACGCTCGTTCGCCTAGCCCATCTATGCTCGCTAAATTACCACCAAGCAAGATTACCACTTTTTAAAGGATCCTCACCTTGCTTGCGTAAGGTTTCAATGTCGAGCCGTTTACACTTGCTAACCCACTCTCGGACGGCTTGAAATCCACGAGTCAGATAGTCTTGTTTATAGCCTATTGCCAGTCCAGCGCCTGGCAGTAAATTTGAATCAATTAGGCCGCCACTCCAAACAAAGTCAATACGTTCGTAGTAAATAGCTGAAATCAGGTAGAGTGAGGCCACTTCAATCGTCGTTAAAAATTCTTTCTCACTTTCTGTCAAGGATTGTCTATTCATTCGACGTATTTTAACTAAAACAGGTGGTGTCATCTTTCTCCAAGAACTTCTAGTCCCTAGTAGACAATCACAAAAAAAAGGATTCTTATTACCCTCTTGGGCCAGTAAAAAGTCAAAGGATTTCACTCCCTGTTCAAACAGGTATTGAGTAGCCTTTTCGCATTTGTCGTCTTCTGCTGCTAAATACCTTATAAGTTTATCATGAGGCCATTCGTTCATATTAAGCTTTTGATGAGGGAGGGAGCTGGAAGATAATATGACTTTGCCTTCTTTATCTAAGTTTGGGCGTTCCTTTTTGGAGTCTTGTTCCCACCACTCCAACCAAAACAGGTTCGGTTCCTTTCGGGGGCACACTGTTGCCCACCTTTCTTGAGCTTGTGGTTCTTTGGCCTGTAGTTCCCACCACTCTAACCAGCGTTCCTTCACTTCAGACGGATTGTACCTAATTGAATTTCCAAACAAATTCATACCGGTAATATCATATAGCACAAACTCCCAGTCCAAATGATTATCTTCCTTTTGATACTCTTCCATGATATAAGGAATAGCTGGTGGACCAAGTTTCACCAATTTGCGGTATGCAGAATGGTTAAGATAATCAAGTGTATTAGAACTAAACCAAATACTGTCACAGTATTTCGCCCATTCTTTGGCAAGTCTTTCAAATTCTTCAGCAGTATTCATTGAATTTTTATCCTGTTTCAGGGTGTTTTTTAAAAACCGTTCAACTTCAACAATGGATAACAAAATCAATTTCAATTCTATTCCAATAATCTGTTTATCCGATTTTTATTGCCGTTTCATATTTGACGGATGGGATTGCAAACCTCGTCCAGTTTAGCAAAATGGCTTGTCACTCTGTAGTTTGCTGCTGTTCCCACCATTCTATCCAACGTTTTCTCACCTTATAAGGACTATAACTATAAGGGTTTTCAACTATCTTAAGGCCCGTAATTTCATCAAGGACAAATTCCCATGGTGGCCCCTCTTTTTCTTGGTATTGCTCAAAAATGAAGGGAATGGCTGGCCATCCAAGTTTTACCAATTTTGGGTAGGCAGGATGGTTAAGACGATCACGCAAAAAAGGGCTAACCATGACACTTTCGCAGTGTTTAGCCCATTTTTTGGCAAGTCTTTCAAATTCTTCAGCAGTATTCATTGAACTATAACGCCTTCTGTCGCCAATTATTGAAAGGAAGGTAATGGCTACCCATTACAAATTCAACACGATACACACTATTTTGGGACATTCTCTTTTTTAAGACGGAAAAATAATAACGCAAGAGACGCAAGAGACGCAAGAGACGCGAGGATTTCTCTTGATAGCGTCTTTAGCGTCAAAGCGCGTTTATTTTTCTTTTCATCGCTTTGCGAAACAGGTTGCATTTGACATAAAACCAGCATGAAACGAATTTTGAAATTTCCGCTTTCTTGCCCACCTTGCCTAGCTATTTTTCAGGCAACTCTGGATAAATAAAAGGCCCAACCAAATCATTTATTTGATGATCGGTTAATGTGCCCCCAAATCCTTTCCATCCTGCAATTGGACTTACAACACCTATCGACAGATTAAAAACTGCCCTAAAACACTGTAGACTAATTAATTGAATATTTGAGTGTTCAATATTCAATTGTTTAATCTGCTTTAGCATATTGACTACAGTTGCATTATTTGATTTCATCCGCTTTAAAGTTTCTATTATATCGGTTTGCGTATGCATGGTAGTTTAGACAGTTTCATGATTTCAATTGGAAGCTTATATAATTTATTTTCAAAAGGGCGATAACAAAGGTTCGCCCTCAAATTATTTTTTTGAACATCTATAGCTGGATGACTTGAATTTAAGAAAGGTTCCAACAGCTTTCTTTTTTCAGGCAAGTTTGATTCGGCGATAATTGGTATTGCATGTACCAAGCTTTCAGGTTTCAAAGTATTTATGAAGCCTGCAATGTTTGATGCAATGGCATTCACACAGATACCCGAAGCATAAATCCCTCCAAGCAGATTGAGAACACTTTCAAAGACGGCATCATTCGTTTCATCAATTAATAATACCAGCAGTTTCTTAGCTATTTTTGCTTGTTCGCCCTCATCAAATTGATTGTTTTCGACAAGATCATTTAATTCGTCAACCAGTCGATCACGATTCTCTTGCTGACGATCATATATCTTACTTAATAAGGCATGATTCATGAGTTCAGTTACCTGTTATTTTCATTTGATTAACCCGTCTTCTGGCATTGAGCTGTGTGTCTTATTCGCGACTATACTGCACGCGGGCACAATTTAAACTTTTAGCTTTAAGTTTCCCAATTGCATTACGTGCAAAATCGATCATAAAAATATTAAAACGCACAACCCCGAAGGGGTTTTCAGGCTAAAATTTCGCTCCGCGAAATTTTAGCCTGAAAATGTGAATAGCCCCAGGTGGCAACCTGGGGTTGCCAAAAGTTAAATTTATTCCCGCGCCGAGTATACCTCAATATTTTCTTCCCAATAGTGACGTGTTCTTCTTTTGCCATCAATCTCCAATAAATATATTATTTTTTCCCTCTTTGCATGCCACCCCATATCAATCACTGCGATCATTCCAGCCTTCGAGCCATTCAAAACTTTCACCTTATCACCTATATAAAAATCCGTAAAAGGAACCTGATGAAATCCTTCAGGATTAACTCTATAGCTTTCATTTCTGTTTGATTTAAGAACAATAAAATTGTCTTCAATTCCAACACAATGATAAATCCTTCCCAATGAATGCTGAGAAGTGAAGGCTTCATAGTCAGCCTCTCGTATCCAATCTCTTGGTTTAATTTTTGGCGACCAGAAATAACGTCCACAACTTACAACAAAATCATTCATAATACTACCCTCAATTGGAATAAAACCTTTAAACTTCGAACTGAAGGAATGGTTTTGCAAAATATTTCTCAAAATGCTACACTATGTAACGTGTTCGTTTTATGATATTGAGGGTGGGTTACGTGGCCAAAGTTGTTTTGAAATTTCCGCTTTCTTGCCTACCTTGCCTAGCTATTTTTCAGGCAACTTTGGATAAATAAAAGGCCCAACCAAATCATTTATTTGATGATCGGTTAATGTGCCCCCAAATCCTTGCCATCCTGCAATTGGACTTACAACACCTATCGATAGATTAAAAACTGCCCTAAAACACTGTAGACTAATTAATTGAATATTTGACTGTTCAACATTCAATTGTTTAATCTGCTTTAGCATATTGACTACAGTTGCATTATTTGATTTCATCCGCTTTAAAGTTTCTATTATATCGGTTTGAGTATGCATGGTAGTTTAGCCCGTTTCAGGATTTCAATTGGAAGCTTATAAATCAGGTTCCAGAGCCATACGGAATTGTCCAACGTACATTTGATTTCATATTGTGCAAATCAATCTTATCTGCTTGAGCCTCATAATATCGATCACAATAGTCTTGTAGTAACACTCCCAATATAAGTGTTTCCACCATTTTGTCGGTGATCGCGTCGTTTAGAATTTCATACTCGCAAATCAGTGTGTTTTCCCGTACTTCCAATGTAGGAATTTTAATCACCTCAAGCATCGCTTCTTCCTGTTTGTCAGCGGCTTGTCGTAAGATAGTATAATAACCGGGTATGGTTCGTTCAGTGTATACTGCTTCATATTGTGTGGTATCAATCACTTCTTCATTGCGAGTCACGATGATTTCTCCCGATTTTAATCCTTTTGAGTCTGACACATAATGTGTTGGATTAGATGTGATGACGGTTTCTAAAGCATAGACTAATTCGACTATAGCTGGCTTCCGAGAATATCTGTCTTCATAGCTGCTTACAATTCGCTCTAGTGCTAATGCAAATTCATCTATTGGTTTATCACCACTTATGCCTTTGATTCCATTTCGTTCAAAATCTTCCCACGCCATCATTTTTTCTCCGAATCATTATCGTTTATACAAAGTGTATATAACTCATTGATTTAATTAAAATTTATATCGTATGAGGTGCAGACGGCGATCCCAGCTCCTTATCTGCACTACTCAGTTGAAGCTTGCTAACGATGTTTATGCAACAGATGTTTTAATTTCCTTATTATTAAAGGCAACCAAGCAATCTGGGCGTTCATTCTTTAGCTCTTTGGCAATTTCTAAAAGTTCGGGTTTATCATCTCTTATTGAGACTTTTTTGATATTGCTTTCCGATTTTAAATTAGCAATACAACGGCTAGTTAAAGAAGTTTTGGCGAGACGGATTTCTGTAACATCTTGAAATCCTTCAGATGATTGCAAGTTATTAAAAAGTTCATCATCTACACCGTCGCCAGTTAAATATAAATAAGGGGCAGCAAATAATTGTTTCGCATACGCTTTCGTCTCAAATAAATGATACTTTAATTGAGGGCTCAACTTAGAAACCGATTCAAAATAATTACCCTGTATTATAGCTGTTTGAATTCTTTCTTGATCATCAAAATTGAATTCAACCCTCAAGTTGAACTCTTCTGATGACAAAGAAATACCTTTGAGCTTTTCATTGTAATGCCAATAAAAGCACTGATTCATGTTGTTTCTGAAATCTTCGTAAGATTCCAGATCACCGTCTCGAAAAAAGCACACTTCTATGTCGTCAAAACCATTTTCAAATAAGTATTCAGCGATGCACTCATCATTTTCAAATTCGTAAGCTATACCCGAAAACCTTTTCTGGTTATAAAAGGCAGGACCATAATCATCATTATCTCCTATATGTCCACCCTCTAAAAATGAGCTATCTATACAAATACGACTGTCGTTATAATCAATGTATTCGCTACGATAATCACGGACTTCAAGGCCGTTTAAATATTCGATCACTTTTTCAACGACTCCATTTACAATGTGAAATCCTAAACCTGAAAATAACTCGTCGTAAAAAAAGAATTTATTGTCTTGACAAACTAAAGCCGTTGTTTTGATTCTCAGCATTATTGTGTTCTCCTTAATGCGAAATGGATTTTTCCAAAAAACAAAAGCGTTTGTGTAGAGAGGGATGGTGGGCAAGCGGGCAATTGGGTATGAGGAATTCAAGAAAACTAGAGACGCAACTAGAGACGCGAGGCATCGCAACTAGAGACGCGAGGCATCGCGTCTCTACGATCCCATCAAAACACATCACTATCGTTATGCGCCCTTACAACAACGGCAAAATTGTGTTTTCAATATCTTGCCGTTTGAACTCGCCCAGATGCCGCAAAACAATTTTACCTTGACGATCTATGATCGCTGAAAAGGGTAAAACTGCACGATCATTACCAAAATCAACTGCGATATCAATCGCGTCTTCTTTACCTACCAAAATGGGATAATTGATGTTTTTTTCATTGACAAACGTTTGCACTGCTTCCCAATTGTCGATGGCGATCCCGATAAATTGCACGCCTTGTTCAGCATACTGCTTTTGTAATTCAATAAACACGGGGATTTCTCGGATACAAGGTGGACACCATGTTGCCCAGAAATTAATCACGACGACTTTGCCATCCCATTCTGATACGCTACGCTGTTGTTTTTGCAAATCGGGCAAACTGAATACAGGGCGATAGATCCGTTTAGCCTCCGCTTGCGGTGATGGGCAGCCGGTGAGGCTGACTAGACTGATCATTATTAACCCGATTAACCAAATCAAGTGAGTGGGTTTTCTCATTGTGCTATAACCTTTGTGAGATGTTGGTGAAATTCATTAGCAGACATAAATCCGACAATGCGGTAAGCCGGTTGTTCTTGCCCTTGTGTGTCAAAAAACAATATCGCTGGGGGCCCATAAATCCCAAAGCGTTTATATAACGCTTTATCTTGTTCATCATTGGGTGTGACATCGGCCTTTAATAAGACAAAATGGTTCAAGACGCTTTGTACTTTGGGATCGGTAAATGTAAACTCTTCCATTTCTTGACAAGAGATGCACCAGTCGGCATAGAAATCAAGCATGACGGGTTTCTGTTTTGCCGCTGCCAGTTCGCGTTCTAATCCATTCACTCCTTTAATGGCTTTAAATTCAGTGACTTGTACGGTATCAGCGGTATTTTGAGAACCGATTGTGAAATGCTGTAAGGGTTGCAAAGGATTCACACTGCCACTGGCTGCAGCAATCATGAGCAATATCCCATAGACAAGCAAGATCAATCCTAATCCTTTCCATAGTTTCCGCCATCCTGAAACGCCGGCCGGAAGGTGATCTAAGGCGCTCATGTATACTGCTGATACGATTAACAAGCTGGCCCATAATATCATTGTGATTTCACCGGGTATGACGCGCTCAATCATCCAAATGGCAACGGCCAGTAGCATGACTCCGAAAACGGCTTTGATCGTTTCCATCCAGTTATCGGCTTTTGGCAATAAATGCCCAGCGGATGTGCCGATGATAATCAATGGGATACCCATGCCTAAGCTCATAATAAATAAGGCGAGAAAACCGAGTAGGGCATCACCGGTTTGACTGATATAAATCAATGCGCCTACTAAGGGCGCGGCTACGCAAGGGCCGACAATCAGGGCGGATAAGATACCCATGATGGCGACACCGATTAGTGTTCCGCCTTGTTGACGATTGCTTAGCTGCGTCACTTTGGTTTGTAAAGCTGTCGGCATTTGCAATTCGTAAAAACCAAACATGGATAAAGACAAGGCAACAAAAACTAGCGCGAAACTGCCTAAAATCCAAGGATTTTGAAAAGCAGCCGATAAATTTTCTCCTAAGATGCCTGTCAATGCGCCTACTATGGCGTAGGTAAACGCCATTGCGAGTACATAAATCAATGACATGAAAAACGCTTTAGCAGTGGTAACGTGTTCTCCTTGTCCAACAATGATACCGGATAAAATGGGTATCATGGGAAACACGCAAGGTGTTAAAGATAGCAATAATCCTAAGCCAAAAAAGATAATCAGGGTATACCAAAGATCAGCATTGGCTAATAGGTTAGCCAGACGATCTTGTTCTGAAATCATCGGGGTATGGCTTTGCTGGCTTTTACCTAAGGTGAGTTCTACGATTTTGGTTTCTGGTGGATAACATAAACCCGCTACCGCACAACCTTGATAATTCACACTCAAAAAAAGGGTTTCGCGCTTGGTTTCAATTGGCAATTTGATCTCAAGCAGAGGTTGTTGATAAATCTGCACTTCGCCAAACAGGGGATCCGTTTTCACTAAAGACAGCGGCCACTGTGGGGTGCCTAATTCGCCTTCACTTTCTAAAGAAAACGCTAATTTGTCGCGATATAAATAATACCCCTCTGCAATTTGCCAGCGCAGTAATATATAATCGGGAACAGGAAATTCAGCGGAAAAGACAAATGCTTGTTCGGCCTTCAGAAAGGTTGTTTCAGTCTGCCCTTTGTCAAATGAGGATTGAGGAGATTTTATTGTCGCCCACCCATCTTGAGATGAATGAGAAGACTCGGGAGAGGTTGTGGCTGTTTTTGGGGTTGCCAACCAACCACTTGATTTTTCGTCTACCATGTCAAAAGTGGCTATCTGCTTCGAGGCAACATCCTCTAACACATTGATATCAATGACTTTTTCGATAGGCGGATAACACAATCTATCCGCAGCGCAGCCTTGATAACCTACTTCTAATGTTAGGGTTTCCAAGCCTTGCGTATCTTGAATCGGTAACTTGATCGCCATCGATTCTTCATAAACTTCAATACGCCCATATTTGATGTCTTCTTTAAAAGTGCCCAGCGGAAATTGAGGTTCACCCAATATTCCGCCGCCCTTTAATGCAACGACAAACTGATCTTGATAGAGATAATAGCCTTCTGCAATTTCCCAATGCGCTACTAATACAGTAGGGCTTTCCCAATCGACTGAAAATTGAAAAGCGGCATCTGCTGACAACACTTCAAAAGGCTGCACCGATTTCTCTTGCTCAAAACCAGGGAAAACAGCTGTCTCTTGTTCAGTCGGCGAAAACTGCCCAATCTCTTGTTCAAACTGAAAAAAGGGTTTCGCCCCATTTTCACTGATTTCATCGGTAGCATTAACAACAGTATGGGATGTCAATAATCCTAAACTCAATAAAAACAACACTTTATTCATTATTTAAGTCTCTATGTCGTGGCCCAAACCTGACAGGTTTTTAAAACCTGTCAGGTTTTTAGGTTTTTAAATTTATATAGGAGGGGCCCAAACCTGACAGGTTTTTAAAACCTGTCAGGTTTTTACGTTACCTTACTGACTAACAACATTATCCAACCAAGCCAAATAACTGGGCAAACCCGTTTCTATTGGTAAGACAATCAATTCGGGTACGTCATAAGGATGTTGTTGTAACAGCGTTTCTTCAATCGCGGCATAACGCTCACGGCGCGTTTTGATCAATAATAATATCTCAGCATCGCTAGTCACTTTGCCTTCCCACTCATAGACAGACTGAATTTGGGGTATTATATTAACACAAGCGGCTAATTGATTTTTCACTAAAGTATGCGCCAACTTATTGGCAACCTCTGAATTAGGACAAGTCGTTATAAGTAATTGATAATCAGTATCCTTTTTCATTTGTTCTCCTCATAGTGAATTGTGAACACCGAGTATACTGTATAATCATAAATTGAGTTTTGTTAAAATAGAAAATTGGGCCCTTTCCTAATGCCCTAAAGCGCAACTGATGACAATGTTGAGTATACAATCCTATTGGTAGAAAAGAGCGATATTGTAATGAATTTATTCCACATTTTGCTAGTGCTATTTATTTTGGTGCCTATTTTTGAAATCTATCTATTCATCACTGTAGGTGGTTTTATTGGGGCATTATCCACAGTTTTTCTGGTTATTTTCACGGCCATTTTAGGGGCCTATTTATTACGCAGCCAAGGTTTAGCCACGATCCAAAAAGCGCAAGCCACTATGGAGCAAGGGCAAATCCCTGCAATGGCCTTATTTGAAGGTATTTTACTCTTAATAGGTGGCGCTTTGTTACTCACGCCCGGATTTTTCACCGACACTATCGGATTTATGTGCTTAATTCCCAAAGTCCGTCAATTACTGCTCCATTGGTTACGTCAACGCATTCAAGTTGCCCACCCCGCATCAAAACACGAGTATTCAAAACGGCCCGAAATCATAAATGGGGAATATCGGCGAGAAGATTGACAAATAACATAGCCCACCAAGAACAACTCAAGTGTCGTACAAACTTTATGGACTTTGAATTATACTGCACGCGGGCACAATTTAAACTTTTAAAAGCTTTCCCGATGGCATAAAGTACAAAGGCAAATCAATCAGAAAAAGATTAAAAAGCTAAGGCACCGTAGGGGTTGAATGTGAAACCTCGGCTCGAAGCTACGCGAGATCATAGCCCCAGGTGGCAACCTGGGGTTGCCAAAAAATCAATCAGAAAAAGATTAAAAAGCTAAGGCACCGTAGGGGTTGAATGTGAAACCTCGTTCCGAGCGTAGCGAGATCATAGCCCCAGGTGGCAACCTCACTGCCACCTTCGTTAAGCATTGGAATCCAAACCTTTAGATTTGGAAGTATTTGATATTTAAGGCGAATAATCAAAATATGAAGGTTTGGATTCCAATAAAATTCCTTAACGAAGGTGGCATTGAGGTGGCAACCTGGGGTTGCCAAAAAATCAATCAGAAAAAGATTAAAAAGCACAACCCCGTAGGGGTTGAATGTGAATAGCCCCAGGTGGCAACCTGGGGTTGCCAAAAGTTAAGTTTATTCCCGCGCCGAGTATAGTAGAGACGCGATGCTTCGCGTCTCAAGACGCGAGGCATTGCATGACGCGAGGCATCGCATATTGAGACGCGAGGCATCGCGTCTCTACAACTGATAGACGAAGAGGGTGGGCAACCACGTTACCCACCCGACACCTGATAACTGATAACTGATTTCCACGCAAAAGTTTTTGCGCGCAAAAACTTTTGCGTGGAACTGATAACTGAAATGAATAATACTTGGAAAATTATGGTTGTTGATGATGATACTGCGATTCACGACATCACTGAAATGACTTTGCGAAACTTTTCTTACCTTGGTAAAAAGATCGAGTTTCTTCACGCTTTTTCAGGGCAAGAAGCCAAAAAGCTGATAGCCAACCATCCTGATATTGCCGTTATTCTGCTGGATGTGGTTATGGAACACCAACAGGCTGGCTTTGAAGTAGTCAAATATATTCGTGATGAATTGCGAAATCCGCTTATTAGGATTATTCTACAAACGGCACAACTTGAACAAGCGCCAGAACGACAAATCATATTGGACTATGATGTCAATGATTACAAAGAAAAACGGGACATTTCGACTAAAAAGCTCTTTACCAGCCTCGTTACAGCCTTGAGAACCTATCAAGACATGATGACTATCAATCGGAATCGGCTAGGCCTTCAAAAACTTATTGAAGCAGCGCCGGCTATTTTTGCTTCCCAGTCCATTGATAAATTTATTTCTGGCATACTCGAACAACTGTTGTCCATTCTGAACCTAAACAGCAATGCGTTTTACTGTCATCGTGATGGTTCAACTCACCAACCCGATAATCACGACATCATTGGCAATTACATCATTGCTGCTGGCACCGGCTTGTACGAAAACAAAGTCGGGCAATATATCACAGCTGTGGTTGAAGAACCTATCCTAAACAAACTGCGATTATTTTCCCAAAATGATCAGGCTTTGTGTTTTGATGATGAATGCATTATTAATCTCAAACATAGCCTTCATTACGACAGCCTGATTTACCTCAATGGTACAACCCATCTGGATGATGTTGATCAACAGCTCATCGAAACCTTTTGCGCCAATGTCGCCATTGCCTATGACAACCTGTTTTTAAATCAAAACATAGTGATGATGGAGAAAAAACTGGTTGAACTACTTAATTCTGCTGTCGAATCGAATGCCATTGAAAACAACGAACACTTGAGTCTGATTACAGAATACCTGTCTATGCTGTCGAAAAAATATAGTAACCAATATATATTAAATAATATTAAAAAATAGGCTGTAATAATTATAAAATATGTTATTATGTGTTTATGAAAGCACAGAAAGTATTAAGGCCATCACAAATGACCAAATTATTTAAGGGTAGAAATTT
>QNEL01000151.1 GCA_003645185.1 Candidatus Parabeggiatoa sp. nov. 3 | reverse complement strand
CGTGTTCGCCCCGATTTCGGCGTGTTCGCCCCGATTTCGGCGTGTTCGCCCCGATTTCGGCGTGTTCGCCCCGATTTCGGCGTGTTCGCCCCGATTTCGGCGTGTTCGCCCCGATTTCGGCGTATTCGCCCCGATTTCGGCGTATTCGCCCCTATTGTGTATTCGCGCTTTGTATCACGCTATTCAGACACAGCGTGTGTTAACATATCTTGCACCCCGCTGACAGCTGCAAGATTGAGCATCTGCGTGGGCAGATTGCGAAAAGTGATGGGTATCTCTTTCGTTTGCTTAAGCCATTCAATCAATAAGGCTAATCCCGCGCTATCGGTACGGGTGACATCACATAAATCCAATATCTTCGGCGGTGTTTCAGCGGCGCGTTGAGCAAATTCCGTCAATAACGCGCCGACAGTGGCAAAACTCAATTCACCAGACACCCGCCAAGTGTTCGCTTGTTCTACGGTGATTTTGTTCACTGTTCAGCCCGTTCCTTATTTATTCTTGACTTTATTAATCAAGTTTGTCATGCCACCATTGTTACAATACCCCTTATACTCGTTTGTATAAACGCCAACCAAACTCGAACCGGCAGCATACACATTGTACACTTTCCACTTACCCTTTTGCCCCATCCTCTTCGGCTTCTTGTAATACACGGCATAATCCACCTTAATCGCTTCTGATTCCCCTTGGCGATAAACTTCCGTCTTCACCATGGCGGTGGATTTGGGGTTTCTTTTACCCATGGTACCCGTATCACGGCACGAATACTCAATCTGATCCTTATCGACTGTTCCAGCGCCTTGCAAGGCACTGGAATAAGTGCGTACTAACAAGTCACGAAATGCATTAACAAAGGCCCTCCGATTGGAACGCCTCTCCTGTTTGGAACCATCCTTCCAACATGCATTTGGCACCACCTGCCGTGACATCATTCTGAAATCAAAATAGGGTAATACCTTCTTCTTCACTAAGCCGTGTATTTGGCTGTCACCCGCTTTTAAAGCATCCAGCACTTGGTTAGTTGTCTTTTGAACTTGAGCTTTGGCAGCTTCACAATCGGCAGCGGCATAAGCGCCGAATGATGCCACCATGAACAGGCCAGCTAAGGCCGCATTGGCAAATAATTGTCTCATCAGGATTTCATGCTCCTTTTTTGAGTTTAAGTGAGTGAAAAAAAACAATAAAAACCGTCTTATTTGGAACCAGAATCCTTGGCAGCCATGTTATAGATAAATTGGCCAATCAATTGTTCCAAAATAATGGCAGATTGGGTGAGTCCCTGATTCAATTGATCGCCATCCTTTAAATAATATTTGACCTCTGGCGCGTCAGCAGAAGAATCATTCGCATCCAAATCTTCATCCGAAGACTCATCCAAATCCTCATCCTCTTCATCATCCCAATCATCTAATCCTGTACCCGCTGTTAGGCCAATATACTGTTCACCTAGCAAGCCGGCCGTATAAATGGCTGTGGAAGAATCATAAGGAATTTTATCATATTGGGGATCAATCTGCATAGTGACAATGGCTTGATAATTGTCATCGTCATAACGAATATCGGCTATTCTACCAATACGCACCCCACTCATTTTCACTGGCGATTTGGCTTTTAAGCCTCCGATATTGTCAAACTTGGCCGTCACACTATAGCCTTGTTCCGCAAATAAATCGCCGAAGTGGCTGACTTTCATAGATAACATGAGTATGGCGGCAAAGCCAAGGGCCACAAAAATGCCCACCCAAATTTCTAAAGTTCGATTTGATTGCATTATTATAAATGCCTCTCAAAATGTTGATGATCACAAAATGTTATTATACTACTTTAGCACAAATCAGTTTTCAAATGCTCAATTGTATGGTGTTTGACTTTATAAATGCTTGTACTCTTTCACTTCACAATTGGGAATTGATAATTGGTTTTATGAATGAGTTTAGAAAATAACAATATAGGCATTGATTTGATAAGTGCAAGTGCATTATTTTAAATTATGGTTGATAGCAATTGTAAAAATGAAATGTTATCAATTCTCAATTCTCAATTCTCAATGAACCATTCTATTTCTTCAACATTCCAGGTTCAAGTTTTTGCGCGCAAAAACTTGAACCTGGAATAGAGTTCACAGAGAAACACAGAGTTACACAGAGTTACACAGAATCAGTAGTTTAACTAAAAATACATTAATTTAAATTTTTTAATCAGTGTTAATCATGAGAATCATGAGAATCAGCGTTCTATCAATTAATCTTCAAAAATCAAAAAAATGAGCCAACATTATCTAACACCTCTATTTTCACCTCATTCAATCGCTATTTTTGGCGCGAGTAATAATGAGGAATCAGTCGGTTTTATTGTCTTTAAAAACTTGATCCAAAGTCATTATCAAGGCGAGTTATACCCCATTAATCCAAAATATGATAAAATTCAAGAACATACGGCCTACCCCTCTATTCGAGAAATTGGCGGAAAACCCATTGATTTAGCGATTATTATTACCCCAGCCAAGACGGTACCTGATATCATTGAAGCGTGTGGTGAATATGGGGTTAAAACTGCTGTCGTGCTGTCGTCAGGTTTCAGCGAATCGGGGAAACAGGGCGCTAAATTAGAAAAACGAATGATTGCCAATGCCAAACGCTTTGGCTTGCGTATACTCGGCCCGAATTGTTTGGGTATTATGCACCCGCGTATTGGTTTAAATGCTATTTTTACCAGCAGTTGTGCTAAAACGGGTAACTTAGCTTTAGTCTCACAATCTGATGCCTTATGTAATGCTGTTCTTGATTGGGCTTGTCATAATGATGTCGGCTTTTCCAGCATTGTCTCAATAGGCACATCCGCTGATTTAGACTTTGGCGACATCCTAGACTATTTCGTATCCGATCCACAAACGCAAGGTATTTTATTGTATATTGAAACGATTCACCATGCGCGTAGTTTTATGAGCGGTTTACGGGCCGCAGCCCGTATAAAACCCGTCGTCGTGATCAAAAGTGGACGACATGACAACACTTTAAAGCTTGTCATGTCGCGCAGTGATTCCCTGATAGGCAGTGATGATGCCTTTGATGCCGCCTTACAACGAGCCGGTGTTGTCAGAGTCGCCACGTTTGGACAATTATTTTCGGCCGCTAAAACCTTAGCTTCGCGCTATAAAGCGCAAGGCAATCGCTTAGCCATCGTTACCAATGGCGGCGGCCCAGGTATTATGGCAACAGATCGCGCCACTGATTTAGGTATCCCACTTGCCAGCTTATCCCAGTCTACCTTGGACGCTTTAAATGAAGCCATATCATGCGCTTGTTCGTATGACAATCCTATCGATATCATCGGTGATGCGACACCAGAACGTTATCAAAAAGCCGTCTCACTTTGTTTACAAGATCAACAGGTTGATGGTGTATTAGTTATTTTCACACCCAAAGCCATGACATCGCCATTGGAAATCGCACAAGCGATTGTAGAAATTGCAGAGCAATCGCCTAAACCCTTATTAACTTGTTGGATGGGAGGCACACAAGTTGAAGACAGTCATCGTTTGTTTGTACAAGCCCGTATTCCTGAATTTCATACGCCAGAAATGGCCGTTGAAGCATTTTACTATTTGGCAGCCTACCATAAAAATCAACAATTACTCTTGCAAACCCCCTCTTCATTAGGGCATCTTGAAACCCCTGACGTAGAAGGCGCACGTTTGATTATTGAAAGTGTCTTAGCTGAACGGCGAAAAGTGCTCACTGAAATGGAATCTAAAGCATTGCTAGGCGCATTTCGGATTCCCATAGTCAACACCGCGATTGCCCGCAACGCCAATGAAGCCTTAGTCTTAGCCGAATCAATGGGTTTCCCTATCGCCATGAAAGTCAATTCGCCTGACATCTTGAATAATATTATACATAAAAGCGATGTCGGTGGTGTCAAGCTCAATATTAAAAATGCTCAATCTATTCGCGAAGCCTTTAAAAACATCATGCAGCGAGTACAGAGCCAATTACCCAAAGCACGTCTGGAAGGCGTGACAATAGAACGTATGAGCCGCAAACCCAATGGCCGTGAATTGCGGGTAGGCATGATTCGTGATCCCGTATTTGGGCCCGTCATCACCTTTGGTATAGGGATGATAGAAATGATGGAGGATGTTGTCGTCAGCCTCCCGCCATTAAATCGTTATCTAGTCAATAGCCTGATTAATAAAACCCGTACAGCCAAACTATTAGACGAATATCGTCAAATGCCACCCGTTAATCGTCAGGCCCTAGAAAATATATTATTACGTGTTTCAGAAATGGCCTGTGAACTGCCTTGGCTACAAGAAATCGACATTAACCCATTGATTATAGATGAAAAAGATGCCGTAGCCGTAGATGGCCGTATCGTCATTGACTACTATAGCCCCTTAGCAGATCGTTATGCCCACATGGCAATCTACCCGTATCCTAACCATCTTGTGACACACTGGCATTTACCCGACGGCACCGACATCACTATACGCCCAATTCGTCCAGAAGATGCCGATATAGAACAAAGCTTTGTGCGTCATTTGTCGGATGAATCCAAATATTTTCGATTTATGCAAACCTTGCAAGAACTCACGCCGATCATGCTAGTGCGTTTTACCCAAATTGATTATGATCGTGAAATGGCCCTGATTGTGGTTATCCAAGCCGATGACAAGGAAATCGAACTCGGAGTCGCGCGCTACTCAATCAATCCAGATGGTGAAAGCTGTGAATTTGCGCTAGTCATCGCAGATGAATGGCAACATCGCGGCATAGCTCACCGTCTCATGACGTGTTTAATGGATGCCGCCCGAACGAAAAGTTTAAAACTCATACAAGGTGAAGTCTTGAGCAACAATCACAACATGCTAAAATTAATGACTCAACTAGGCTTTTCAGCACTAATCGATGACGATGATCGTAGTTTAACGCAGGTTAGCAAAAATTTATAAACCTCATCATTTCTACATCAATGGCCCCATTTTTGTTCCAAATTTATTTTGCAGCCGATTTTCGTTCCAAATTTATTTTGCAGCCGATTTTCGTTCCAAATTTATTTTGCTGAATTTGTGAATCGGCTTTGTGGCTTTTATTCGTTTCTTTTATTCGTTTATTTAGCTAGGCTGAACTTCGTTTCCCAATTCGTTGTAGTAGATACAAGAGAATGGTGGGCAAGCGGGCTTGGCGCTCGCTTACCCCAATGCCACCTTCGTTAAGGGCTTTCGCGGTGGTATGCCCCTACCAAACCCCACGTCATGACGGGGTTGTAGGGGCGAACCACCGCGAAAGCCCAGGCGAAGGCGAAGGTGGCATTGCCGCTTACCCACCCTACATGATAATTGATTAATTAATTAATGTGATAATTGATATGTATACCGATCTGGCATCTGAAGAAATAGAACGTCAACCCTTACACCAATTTACCGAGCAAGCTTATCTTGACTACGCCATGTATGTCATTTTAGATCGTGCTTTGCCACATATTGGCGACGGTTTAAAACCCGTACAACGGCGTATTATTTATGCCATGTCAGAACTCGGCTTGAAAGCCGGTAACAAATATAAAAAATCCGCACGTACTGTCGGTGATGTGTTGGGTAAGTTCCACCCGCACGGTGACATGGCCTGCTATGAAGCCATGGTATTGATGGCCCAAACGTTTTCTTATCGCTATCCCTTAGTAGATGGGCAAGGCAATTGGGGCTCACTGGATGATCCGAAATCGTTTGCCGCCATGCGTTATACTGAATCTCGCTTAGCCGCGTATGCCAATTTGCTTTTAAGCGAATTAGGACAAGGCACAGTCGATTGGCAACCGAATTTTGATGGCACCTTGGAAGAACCCGTGCGATTACCGGCCCGTTTGCCAAATATTCTACTGAATGGCACAACCGGCATAGCTGTCGGTATGGCAACTGATATTCCACCGCACAATATAGGTGAAGTCGCGGCCGCCTGTATTCACCTGTTAAAACATCCTAACGCCAGCATTCCCGATTTATGTGCCCATTTACCCGGCCCAGATTATCCCACCTCCGCCGAGATGATTACCCCAGCGGCCGATTTATTAAAGATATATCAAACGGGTAATGGTTCTATTCGGATGCGAGCCCATTATACGACTGAAAACGGTGATATTGTCATTACAGCGCTGCCCCATCAAACATCAGGGGCCAAAATCATCACCCAAATTGCCGCGCAAATGACCGCAAAAAAATTGCCCATGGTAGACGATCTGCGCGATGAATCAGATCATGAAAATCCGGTACGTTTAGTCATAGAACCCCGTTCTAATCGAGTTGATGTTGACAACGTCATGGCGCATTTATTTGCCACAACAGACTTAGAGCGTAGTTATCGCGTCAACATGAATATGATCGGATTGGACGGCCGACCACAAGTCAAGAATCTGAAAACCCTGCTATCAGAATGGCTAGACTATCGCCTACAAACCGTGCGCTGCCGTTTACAGTATCGCCTAGATAAGGTGACTAAACGCCTACATATTCTCGAAGGGTTACTCATCGCCTATCTCAATATAGATGAAATCATCGCCATAATCCGCGATGAAGACAAGCCAAAACCCGTATTGATGAAAACCTTTGATCTCAGCGAAGTACAAACCGATGCCATTTTAGAACTCAAATTGCGTCAACTGGCAAAACTGGAAGAAATCAAAATTCGGGGAGAGCAGAAAGAACTGTCTAAAGAACACGACACTTTAGATGAAATCTTAAAATCTGAAAAGAAGCTTAACAACTTGATTATTAAAGAAATAAAAGCGGATGCTAAACAATACAGCGATCCGCGTCGCTCTCCTCTAGTAGAACGAGAACAAGCACAAGCCTTTGATGATTCAAGCCTCATATCTTCCGATCCGATAACCGTCATTTTATCGGCAAAAGGCTGGGTTCGTGCAGCCAAAGGCCATGAAATGGATCCGACCACTTTAAATTATAAGGCTGGCGATGAATTAGCAACAATCTGCCGATGCCGTAGCAATGAACAAGTAGTCTTTCTGGATGCCAGCGGCCGAAGCTATTCTATTCCCGGCCACACCCTGCCCTCAGCACGCGGACAAGGCGAACCACTGGCCGGCCATTTTACACCAGCAGATGGCGTAGGCTTTGTACATGTTTTATCAGGTGAACCAGATCAGAATTATTTATTCGCATCAGATGCAGGTTATGGTTTTATTGTCAAATTAGAGGATTTATACGCGAAAAATAAAGCCGGAAAAGCGATATTGACCTTACCTAAAGGCTCAAAAATCGTACCACCGCTACCCATGATCGCTCCTGATAAAAAACACTATGCCGTCGTCACCAGCGCAGGTTATTTATCCATCGTACCCGTTTCACAATTGCCCAGTTTACCCAAAGGCAAAGGAGTCAAACTGCTCAATATTCCGGCAAAAAGTAAAATCGAAAAAGAGAAGGTTGTCGCATTAACCTTATTAAATCCGATAACCGACATTTTAACTCTACATGTTGGTAAACGGCACCTAACGCTTAAAGAGCGCGATATCGAAGCCTACACAGGAGAACGCAGTCGGCGCGGACAAAAACTGCCGCGTGGATTTCAAAAAGTAGATTGGGTAGAAGTGATTTATCAAGAAGCCGTCGAAGATATTTTTACCGCATCATCTTAGGGCTATCCAAAATTTTGTAGAGGGCCAGTAACGTGTTTTTAAAGCCCACCATTCGATCCAATTGTCGGGTGGATAAAGATTGCCGCTTTTTTGTTTTAAATTTATTGCGATTTAAGCTCCAAATTTGCTTTATTTTTATTGGCAAACGCAAGAGACGCAAGATGACGCTTCGATTTTAGCATAGCGTCTTTAGCGTCTTTAGCGCCTTTAGCGTTTATTTTTTTTAATCACAAGACAACTATTTATGTTTAATCAGCGAAAATCAGTCTTTCACGCAAACGTTTTTATCGCGAAATAGTTTTGCGTGAAAATCAGGAGATTTATAGGTTTTTGATCTACAATAAGTAGCAAGGGGCAGACAACTAAACGAAGCCTATCTACAATGCTTAAAGGGAAACCGACGAATTCAGAAAGGAAACAACTATTATGACAACAGTCACTTTCAATATACCTGAGGATGTTAAAAATGCCTTTAATGAAATGTTTTGGAATAAAAACCAAAACGCCGTGATAAGCGATTTAATGCTTCAGGCAATAGAACAAGAAAAAACCAGACGCAAACGAGTACAAGCCATTGATGCGTTATTAGCATTGCGCCCTCAAATTTCCCCGGTAACACCACAAGAAATTGTGATGGCACGTTATGAGGGTAGAGCATGAAAATATGGGTTATTGATGCCAGCGTTGTTGTTAAATGGTTTTTGAAGGATGCTGATAATATTTCAAAAAAAGGATGATTTTTATTGCGGGTTTTATCCGTTTATTTCATCAATGCGTTACACTTAATAGTTGTTATATTACCGGGCGCGGATGATCACGAAGATGAATCAAATACTGACAAAAGAAATAGCGTATTCCAAACTTCAGGCCTTTTTCGACGATAAACCAATGGTGCTTTTTGGGACAGGAACCTCTTGTGCTATTGATTCTCGTTTTGGCATGGCCGCTTTAAAAGAACATCTGTTTACTGAAATCCCAAAGCAATCTCTGACTGAGACTCAAAAGAAAGAATGGGATGGTGTCGTGACGTTTTTACAGTTTAGTAATGATTTTGAAAAAGCGATGGATGCCATCAATGATTCTGAACTCATTCAATTGATTACAAACAAAACTGCCGCGTTTCTTATTCAAATAGAACAACAGTATGCCATAAAGATTTTAAAGGGTGAACTTGAATGGCCCGCTATTGCACTTTTTAAACGATTGGTTGATGGACTCCCTGAAACGGATAGAAAGCTCCATGTGGCTACACCTAACTATGATTTACTGGCAGAATATGCTTTTGAACAGGCCAATATACCTTACCTGACTGGGTTTATTGGCGGAATTTGCCGCCTGCTTGACTGGAAACAATGCGAGAGAGCGGTTACTTATGTCGAAGCTGTTCCAAAAGGACGTAAAATAGGAAAAGTCACCAAATTCAAAAAACATATACGACTGTATAAAGTGCAAGGTTCATTAAATACATTCAAGTTGAATGATGAAATTGTTGAAAACAATGCGTGGATAAACAATGTTCCTGCTGGCGTAGAGAGAATGATGCCTACGGGCACTTCTAAAGTGGAATGGTTATATCAAAATAGAGAGTTGTTGGGTACTTTTGATAATGCCGTTAGAGATCATAGTTCATTTCTTTTTCTGGGTTTAGAATTCAACGATTCACAACTTAATAAGACGTTAAAAACAAAATTAAAAAATCAAAAAACGCCTGGACTCATTATTATTCGTGACAGTAATGAAAGCGTTGAGGGGTTTTTAAATGAGTGTGATAATCTTTGGCTTGTCTGTAAGCATCAAGATAATAATAATGAAAGTACAAGAATTTATAATAAACAGTACAAAGAAGGGTTATATCTTGAAGATAAGGCAATTTGGAAAATTGAAAATTTCACCCGTGAAATATTGGGGGTATGATGAAGCCTATTTTTGAATTTGAAGATAATTCATGTTTACTTGGTCAAGTTCGTGAAGTTGATACGAGAAAAATTTCTCTATCCGTTAATGATGACAAAGATCTCCGAAAAGCAAAAGTAAGTCAATTAGTTACTATTGCTCTTTCTGGTGCAAGTCGTTTATGGCTAATTGGAAATATTGACAAGGTCATCAAAAAATCAATTTCAGTACAAACTTATGCCAAGAATGAAGAAAGTTCTGAAGAACATGACAATGATTTAGGAGAGAAAATTGTTAATAGTGTTCATTTAACATTAGTGGGAACAGTCAGGTGGAATGCTTATGAGAGTCAATATTTATTTTCCCGTTCCATACAACATGTCCCGGAAATTGAATCCGACTGCTATGTTTTACGAGATGCTCAATTAGAATCCTTTATGAAGATTCTATCGACTCAAGGAGATAAAGCATACTCACTTGAATTGGGTCAATACACGATTGATGAATCCGCTACGGCCTATTTAGATGGGAATAAATTATTTCAGCGTCATGCCGCTATTTTAGGGAGTACCGGTTCAGGTAAATCGTGGACTGTCGCCTCTATTCTTGAAAGAGCAGCAAAACTGCCTTCTGCAAATTTGGTTGTATTTGATTTGCATGGAGAATACAGAGCGCTTAGCTATGCCAAACATTTGCGTATTCCGGGACCGGATGAACTTGGAACATCAAATCCTAAAGGATTATTGTATTTACCATACTGGTTATTGAATGCAGATGAGATGCTGGCTATGTTTATCGACAGAAGCGAATTTAGTGCTCATAATCAAGTCATGGTTTTTCAAAATGCGGTAATAGAACAAAAAAAGACGACACTTGCTGACTTAGGTAAAAATGAAGTGTTGAATGCGTTTACACTAGACAGTCCAGTCCCCTTTTCTCTCAAGAATGTGATTGAATCTGTGCGTTCTCTTAATGAGGAAATGATAGCAGGGGCAAGGGGACTGAAACAGGGACAATTTTTCGGGCAGTTCAGTCGTCTTTTAACTCGTCTTAATAGTAAACTAAGTGACAAAAGGTATGGTTTTCTGTTTAATGCACCCTCCTCCGAACATGAATATGACGCAATGGCCAATTTAGCGGCCAACCTCATGGATTATTCTCAAAAAGGGGGACAAATTAAAATTATTGATTTTTCAGAAGTCCCCGCCGATATTATGCCAATTATTGTCGGGATTGTGGCGAGAGTCATTTATCAGATTCAGTTTTGGACACCGCATGATAAACGCCGTCCATTAGCATTAGTTTGCGATGAAGCCCATCTTTACTTACCCAAAAAAGACGATCAAAATCCGGTTGAAAAAAGGGCCGTCGAAGCCTTTGAAAAAATTGCCAAGGAAGGGCGTAAATATGGTGTCGCTCTACTCGTGAGTAGTCAGAGGCCCTCTGATATTAGCCCGACTATTTTAAGTCAGTGTAACAATGTGATAGCACTCCGCTTGACTAATGGTGAGGATCAAAATACGGTGCGTAAACTCTTACCAGAAACCTTGGAAAGCCTTCTGGAAATATTGCCCATTATGGATATTGGCGAGGGGCTTGTTGTTGGCGATGCCGTTTTACTGCCCAGTCGAATTAAAATCAATCCCCCCCAAGAAAAACCTTTGAGTGCAACCATTGATTTCTGGTCAGAATGGATCAAAAAAGCAGAGAAACCTGATTTTATCAAGGCCGTTGAAAATATGCGTAAACAAGGCAGGAGGTGAGTTGAATGAAAAGAAATCTTTCTGGGATCAATCTGGATGAAGGAATTCCTCTGCAATCAGAGTGGGAATTAGAACATTTATTTATCCCTTGCCATGAAGAACAATTACAGCAATTAACGGCGTGGCTTAAAACAGGGGAATATCCATTGTTGCTTGGTGGTCAAATAGGGTGTGGTAAAAGCAGCCTGATTCTAAAAGCGTTTAGAAAAACTGACATAGCGCCTGATATCACCTTGCATTTTGATCAAGCCGGATTAAATCTGTCAACGGGTGATTTTTTACGCATCGTGCTAACCGGTTTTTGTGAATGTGCATTAAAGCATCAAGTTGAACTGTCCTCCTTCGCGTTGCCAAGTGAGTTTGCTGCGCTTGCCAAAGATGATTGGGAAGGATTTATTACCCTACTATCACCAGCGCCATTTTCAATTGCATCGTTTAATCAGCAAACTCAAATCAGTGAAAAATTAGCCGATAATTCAAGCTTTATTCACAAAATTATAGCAGTGTTTGGCAGCTTAATAGAGAAAAAAAGGGCAGAACCCTTGTTTATTTTCGCATCTGGCATAGATAAATTTGATACTGAAAGCCCTGCTTATTTTGCCCTAAAAGATATCCTCACTCTGCTGTTACCGCATAAAACGCTTTTTGAAGTGAATGCAGTTCATTTGTTCAATTCGCCTAAAGCCTTATCTTCAGTTGAAAAGCTTTTTCTTTTTTCGCTAACAGATGAGGAAGTCATCCAGATTTTAACTAAACGGATGGGCGTTTATGCCAGTGTGATAAACACAGAAATGGGTATTTTAAGCCAATGGGCGGGTGGCAATCCAAGACAGGCACTGCGTCTTCTCACCCATTTTGAAACAGCGAAAAGAAATAAGCATAATAATACACTAGACAGCATCTCTATTGCCATTCGTTCGGTGAACCGTGATTTTTTTGCTTATGCAAAACAGCCAGAACCGGAAATAATGCAATTTGTCAAAGATAAAAATCAAATGACTTCCACTGAATTGAGCTTACCGGGTGATAAAGATACCGCACGTCTTGCCCTGTATGGCAATTGGTTTTTTATCACAGATTATGCGGAAAATGGCAATTGGCCCGCAAAAGTCAATCCACTTATTAAGCGTCATTTTAATTTTAATGGGATAGTCGAAGAACCAGAAATTAAAATTTTGCGCCATTATGCTGAAACATTGGGTATCAGCTCGCAAGGATTAAGTTTTAATTTAACGTCTCAAACGGGAGAAAGAGAAACGGGAGATAAACTGTTCGCCGACTATTTGTCTATGAATCTTGAAAGGCCCCTTTCTTCTAATTTGTCTGAAATATTCGACATCCTATCTGCTGCCTTGCTGTCAAAAAGCCGTTCAGACAGAGTGATGATTGCTTACAAAGACGCTTCTATTATTGAGGCTTCTCGCGCTTACCTTTTTGCGAAAGCGAACTCTTATGAATATCAAAACTATTCCCATATTGTTCTCAGCGGAGGAAAAGATAAAGCGCCTCTATCAAACTTGTTAGACACTTTAACCCAAAAAACGGAACTCTTTTCTTTTCAATTCGATGGCAGTTGGACAGATGAACAACTCCATTCATTGGATAAATTGAGAGATCGTCTGAGTCAATACCAGATGATTTGGTGGATTGAATACGACAGCTTATCCAAATATCTGCAATATTGGGTGCAATTAAGACAGCTATTTGAGGTTTTCATTTTGGAAGATGAATTGCTCGGCAGTTTATCAATAGATGAAATCAAGGGCGATTTAGAATTTATTGAAGAACTGGTTGAGAGTCAACACAGTGCAGAAGCCAATGTTTTCAATAACTTGAAACATGTACTTGAATATCTTCTTCAAGTTAAGGGGGCTGAGTAATGGATAAGGAAATTATTCAAGCCTATCTTTGGCAAGAAATTATCACAATAGCGTTTAGCCCTTCTAGCGATAAGGACAAAAAAAGTTGGTTAATTCAATACGGTAAAAGTCTTACCGATTTTTGGGAAGTTGCTTATCCAAAACAGCCAACTGTTGAGAATGGAAATTTTAAAGGCAGTTTGGATGGCGCTTCCAATTTAGGCCTGATGTTGGAATACTCAATATCTCAATCCTCAAAATTTGCAGTAGAATTTTTATATCACTTGAAGGGCCAATTTGAACTGATGTGGGTTCACGATGTAGATGATCAGTATTTCAATTTTCCTAACCACTTATTTCTAACGAAATACAACAAACGAAAGATTGCTTTAAGAAAATTTAAACCAAATGACATAGAAAGCGTCATTGATGGTTTATTATGTCATCCTGTCGTGCATCAACATATTGAATCTCCTATTGATAAACACGAGATAAGAATTGGAAGCGGCATTGATAATGCCTTCTTATTTCTTTTTCAACTGCGCTATCAATTATGTCCGTTTGCAGATAAGAGAGAAGCTGAAAGAAACAGATTGATTAAATTGTTTCAAAAAGCCATTCGTGAAAAGGAGACAATAACGATAAATCAACTTATGGCTCAACCATCTCTCTTTGATTGAGTACAAAGAATTTTGTTGCTAAACGAATTAAAACTCTGCTTACCCTGCGTGTTTCTCATTGAATACGTTTTAATGCGCTGATCATTTAAATGAATCTGACAGAATTAAGCCTTATTCGTTTAGCAACAAAATTCGTTGTACTTATACTGACTTACCCGTGAAGAATGCAGCCTACAACTAGAGTGTTGATTGGGCGCTTTTTTTGAGGAGCATTTTTCATACTCATTTTATGCCAATTTATAACACAAGAGACGCTTCGATTTCAGCATAGCGTCTTTAGCGTCTTTAGCGTCAAAGCGCGTTTATTTCTTTTTTTCTCGCAAGAAAACCAGTTGTATTCGACCAAAAACAATCCTTGTCATTATCTATTCATTATATATAGTTTGTCAGATAAATGTATTGGCCTTAAACATACTGGATATCAAGGTATTGATAACTGATTTTCACGCAAAAGTTTTGCGCGCAAAACTGTATTTCACGCTAAAGTTTCGCTTCGCTATACTTTAGCGTGAAATGTGAAACTGATAACTGAACACTGATAACTGAAAAAAATCAGGTTAAAAGAGCTAAAAATATTTGGATTTAAGTCAATCCGTGAGATGAAACTGGAATTAAATCCACTCAACGTTTTGATTGGCGCGAATGGGGCTGGTAAATCAAACTTTATTGATCTGTTGCGTCTGCTTAAATCTCTTCAAAATAACCAATTGCAATTTTATATTGGTAAGGCCGGTGGGGCGAATAGCTTATTGCATTATGGTACGTCAGTCAGCTCTCAAATGGGCGCACACTTTTGTTTTAACATAGATAACACCTCAATCTGTTATCGTGTACTATTTTCTGATGCACCGATTGATACACTGATATTTGCTGAAGAATCGCTTGAATCAAGGCAATGGCAAAACTTTGGCATGGGTCATAAAGAGAGTCTTTTCTTTAATAGTCAAGATATTGCTCATGCTGCCTTAGCGCAAAAAATGCGACATGAAGTCAGTCAATATGGCCTATTCCAATTTCATGATACCTCTGAAACGGCTAGAATGCGTGGTAACTGTGAACTACATCATAATCGTTATTTAATGAATGATGGTAGTAATTTAGCGGCCATTCTCTATAAATTACAACAAACGCAGTTTTCCTACTATGAGCGTATAGTTGATACGATTCAACAAATTGCGCCCTTTTTTGAAGATTTTATATTAGAACCCTTGGCACTGAATCCCAACTATATTCATTTGCATTGGCGTTCTCGTCATTCACAATACGAATTTGGGCCTCATCAATTATCCGATGGGACTTTACGCACAATCGCATTGATTACCTTGCTACTCCAACCCGAAACAGATTTGCCAACATTATTGGTATTAGATGAACCGGAATTGGGTTTGCATCCTTACGCTATCACAGTGATTACATCGCTTATTCGTAGTGCCTCAGTACACAGCCAAATTATCTTAGCAACCCAATCCAGTCCTTTTCTTGATCACTTTGAACCGACTGAAATCGTAGTCGTAGAACAACAAGGTGTTTCTTCCTTTAAACGCCTAGAATCAGAAAGTTTAACCGCATGGCTAGAAGAGTATAGTTTAAGTGAACTTTGGGAAAAGAATCTGATTGGTGGGAGGCCTTGTCGATGATACGTTTGCATTTTGTAAGTACTGAACCATAAATTTTCAGGTATTTTAATAGAAGCAACCACCGAGCCACCGAGCCGTTTTCTATAATGTCTGTAGAGGCGCGATGCTTCGCGTCTCAGGTTTTTTGTAGAGACGCGATGCTTCACGTCTCTCGTTTTTTGTAGAGACGCGATGCTTCGCGTCTCGTATTTTTTGTAGAGACGCGATGCTTCGCGTCTCGTATTTTTTGTAGAGACGCGATGCTTCGTGTCTCAGGTTTTTTGTAGATTTGCTTCGCGAAACGTCTCAGGTTTTTTGTAGATTTGCTTCGCGAAACGTCTCAGGTTTTTTGTAGATTTGCTTCGCGAAACGTCTCAGGTTTTTTGTAGATT
>QNEL01000150.1 GCA_003645185.1 Candidatus Parabeggiatoa sp. nov. 3 | reverse complement strand
GCGTTTATTGGGCCTGACTAACGGCCCCCAAATTTATAAACGTTTGTTTGAATTATTCAATCAAGCTGATGAACGTTATAATTCAGGGTTATTTCATTTTAGAGAGGAAAAAGGGCGCGAAGCGCCAGATACATTAACCCCCAGTTTAAAAATAGGCGATGATGTCTTAAAAAATATCATTTTTAATCTGTATTACCCCATAAGCCCTTATGAATTTTCAGTCTTGCCAGCCGATATTTTGGGGCAAGTGTATGAACGGTTTTTGGGTAAAGTCATTCGTCTGACAACAAAAAATCAGGCCGTTATTGAGGAAAAGCCAGAAGTCAAAAAAGCAGGTGGTGTTTATTACACACCTCGTTATATTGTTGATTATATTGTCAAGCAAAGCGTTGGCAAGATTTTGGAAAGCAAAAAAATTCAAGCCAATGGTTTCTCGAACAAACTACTGGGCAATGGCAAACTGTCAAGCAGTCGCTTGAAAATATTAGATCCCGCTTGTGGTTCAGGTTCATTTTTACTGGGCGCGTATCAATTCTTGCTGGATTGGCATCTGGAACAATATTTGCTTTCACCTGCAAAATGGATGATCGGCAAAAAACCGCGTCTTTATCAAGCCATCGGTGGCACTTGGAAATTAACCCTTTCAGAACGCAAACGTATCTTATTAAACAATATTTACGGTGTTGATATCGATTCCCAAGCTGTGGAAGTCACGAAACTCTCTTTGTTGTTAAAAGTCTTAGAAGATGAAAACAGTGTCATCTCGCAACTCTCTTTATTTAAAGAACGGGTTTTGCCCGATATCAACAATAACATCAAATGTGGTAATTCATTGATTGGACAGGATTTTTATCAAGGAACACAATTAGCCCTGATAGATGAAGAAACACAATATCGCGTCAATGCCTTTGATTGGGAAAGCGAATTTTTTGACGTGATGCAAGCTGGGGGATTTGATGCCGTGATTGGGAATCCACCTTATGTTCGCATTCAAACCCTTAAAGAATGGACACCTTTAGAAGTAGAATTTTATAAGGATCATTACCTTGCGGCCAGCAAAGGTAATTATGATATTTATGTGGTTTTCGCCGAAAAGGGATTGAATCTGCTTAATGACAAGGGCTATTTAGGTTTCATTTTGCCTCATAAATTTTTATTAACTGATTATGGTGAGAAACTTCGTCAACTTATTTCAGAACAAGAGGCATTAGTTCGCCTTGTTGATTTTGGCGCTATGCAAGTATTTGAACAAGCGACGACTTATACTTGTCTACTCTTTTTATCAAGCGAGCATTCGCCCTCTTTTGAATATGCGAAATCTGAGCCTTCTCCGAGCAGTTTGAGTCATTTAAAATTGCTCACTTATCCTTCCCATTCTTTAAGTGAGAAACCTTGGTTAATGATGGATAAGCAAAAAGCGGAGTTATTTGCTAAACTGAAGCAAAATACTAGATCATTGCTTGAACTACCGACAATGATAAGTCGTGGTTCAAGCACTGGAAATGACGATATATTTATTTTGAAATCTGCTGCAACACCCAATCAATACTTAACGAAAGAAGGGGGAAAAATCGAAATTGAGAAAACCATTTTACGCTACCCTCTATTTGCGACAGATTTTACTCGTTATCAATTTCTGCCTAAACATGAAAAAGTGATTATTTTTCCGTATCGTGTCAAAAATAACCGTTTTGAACTCCTCTCAGAAGAGCAACTCAAAACTCATTTTCCTAAAGCCTTTCAATATCTTTATTCGCATAAAAAGGTTTTGGAACAAAGAAAACAATATCAAAGTTGGTACGCCTTTAGTGCTCCTAGAAATCTAGCTGTTCATGATTCTGCACAATTAATAGTGCCCTTACTTGCCAATAAGGGTTTATTTACACAACTCCCAGAAGACATCAAAAAGTACTGTCTGATGGCAAGTGGTGGATTTAGTGTTGCAATCGCTAATCAAAATCTGTTTTTACCCCAATATATTTTAGGATTGTTAAATTCAAAGTTGCTGTTTTGGTATCTAAAATCAATTAGTAATTTGTTTCGTGGCGGATGGATAACGTGTACAAAACAATATTTTGGAAAACTGCCCATCCGCACTATCGACTTTGACAACCCAACTGACAAAGCCAATCATGATCAAATGGTACAATGGGTTGAACAAATGCTCGCACTCAACAAACAACGGGCGGCTAACAACGATCCTCATACAATGAAAATCATCGAACGCCGGATTGAGGCGACTGATAAACAGATTGATCAATTAGTCTATCGCTTGTACGACTTAACAACGACAGAAATTGAGATTGTGGAAAAGGGTACTTAAATGCATAACACTGATCAAATTCAAAACTTAACTGAACGTTTTTGTCAGAAACGAGAGAGTGATCAACTGACTGATTATAACGAAGCGGAAACCCGCATTGATTTTATCAATCCTTTTTTTAGCGCATTAGGTTGGGATATTGAGAATAAACAAAAGCTGCCAGAATCTTATCGAGAAGTAGTTTATGAAGATAGACTGAAAATTGACAACGCACCTTATAAACACCCTGATTATAGTTTTCGCGCCAAAAGTTTGGCGCGCAAAACTTTTGGCGCGAAACGTGTTGGTGGGGTGCGAAAATTTTTTGTCGAAGCTAAAAAACCGTCAATTTCTCTCTCCACAGATTCTGAAGCCGCTTATCAAATTCGCCGCTATGGTTGGAATGCCAAATTATCGCTGAGTATTCTCACCAATTTTGCCGAATTGGCCGTTTATGATTGCCGCATCAAACCGGAAATGGAAGAAGCTCCCAGCATTGGGCGCGTGTGGTATCTCAAATATACCGATTATCTTGAACATTGGGAAGAATTAGTTGAACGATTTTCGATTGATGCCGTTTGGCAGGGAAAATTTGATCACTATGCCGCAGAGACTGCGACAAAAAAAGGCGCTATCGAAGTGGATACCGCTTTTTTGAATGAAATGGAAACTTGGCGCGAAAAATTAGCGCACCATATTATTTCAAATAATACCAGCTTAACCCAGCGTCAACTGAACTCTGTTGTTCAGCAAACCATTGATAGAATTATATTTTTACGGATTGCTGAAGATCGGGGCATTGAAGATTATGGGCGTTTATTGGCCCTGACTAACGGCTCTCAGATTTATAAACGTTTGTTTGAATTATTCAATCAAGCTGATGAACGTTATAATTCCTGCCTCTTTCATTTTAGAAAAGAAAAAGGGCGCGAAGCGCCAGATACATTAACTCCCAGTTTAAAAATCGGTGATGAGGTTTTAAAAAATATCATTCAGAATCTGTATTATCCGATTAGCCCTTATGAATTTTCGGTGTTACCAGCCGATATTTTAGGACAAGTTTATGAACGGTTTTTGGGTAAAGTCATTCGCCTTACCCCCCAAGTCGTTATTGAGGAAAAGCCCGAAGTCAAAAAAGCCGGTGGCGTTTATTACACGCCCCGTTATATCGTTGATTATATTGTGAAACAAAGCGTTGGCCAGATTTTGGAGAGTGCGAAAATTCAAGCCAATGGTTTGTCGAACAAACTACTGGGCAATGGCAAACTGTCAAGCAGCCGCTTGAAAATTTTAGATCCGGCTTGTGGTTCAGGTTCCTTTTTATTAGGCGCGTATCAATTCTTGCTGGATTGGCATCTGGAACAATATTTGCTCGAACCCAAGAAATGGATGAAAGGCAAAAAACAGCGCCTTTATCAAGCCATTGGTGGCACTTGGAAATTAACCCTTTCAGAACGCAAACGTATCTTATTAAACAATATTTACGGCGTTGATATCGATCCCCAAGCAGTGGAAGTGACTAAGCTATCTTTGTTATTAAAAGTCTTAGAAGATGAAAACAGTGTCATTTCACAACTCTCTTTTTTTAAAAAGCGGGTTTTGCCCGATATCAACAATAACATCAAATGTGGTAATTCATTGATTGGACAGAATTTTTATCAAGGGCAACAATTAACCCTGATAGATGAAGAAACGCAGTACCGCATCAATGCCTTTGATTGGGAAAGTGAATTTTCCCAAGTGATGGAAGCAGGGGGATTTGATGCCGTGATTGGGAATCCGCCTTATGGTGCTTGGTTTCAGAGCGGTGAAAATGGCTATTTTTGTCAAAAATATCATGTATTTAAGGGTGTTAAAGACGTTTACACTTGCTTTTTAGAAAAAGGTTTTAACCTGTTGAAAGAAAAGGGAAAACTGTCTTTTATTGTGCCTTCAGCTTGGACAGGTGGCCCTCGTTATATGATCTTGCGTTCTTATATATTAGATAAACAAATTGATAATCTGGTTCGACTTCCTTTTGATGTTTTTGTCAGTGCTTATGTGGACACGGTTATCATAGTCTTGTCCAATAAAAGGCCAAGCAATGCTCATACTGCCAAAACTTATGTTTTTGGGAAACGTGAAAGATTGACTCAAATCCAATTAGATGGACAGTATCAATCTGTTTTACAACAAGACTGGAGACTTCACAAAGACAAAAAGCTGCTTTTGGTTCAGAATACGATTACCCTTATACAACGTCTCAATATAACATGTCATCAGGTTATTAAAAACATTGCTGTCATGAAGCGGGGAGTCTTATTTGATCACGCTTTGTTGACAGATAAACCGTTATCAGCGCAATATTACAAATATTTTGAAGGAAACGTTTACCGCTATCAAATTCATGTCATTGCCGATCAATGGGCTCCGTTTGGTAGTCAGATGAAGGAAAAACCCAAAGAAGTGAGTTGGTTTCAAGACGAAAGAATATTACTAAGGCGGCTAGTCAATCGTCGTCAACGCTTAATGGCCGTTATTGTCGAAGAAACCTTCATCACTAACAAAAATCTTTATATCATCAAAATGAACGATGAAAAGAGTGATATCCGTGTTCTTCTTGGTATTTTGAATAGTCGATTCATATCTTTCTTCTATTTGAAACAGGTGACTCAAGCGACTAAAAATGATTTTCCTCAGCTGACTATTAAGGATATTTTACGAATTCCATTTCCACCATTATCTGATGATTCAAGTCATCAAATGGTAGAATTGGTAAAAGAAATGCTCGCACTCAACAAACAACGGGCGGCTAACAACGATCCTTATACAATGAAAAGCATCGAACGCCGAATTGAGGCAACTGATAAACAGATTGATCAAGTCGTTTATCGCTTGTACGACTTAACAAGGGAAGAGATTGAGATTGTGGAAAAAAATAGTGACTGGTAATGGCTTCTGTAATGGTGGGCAACAAAAACACGTAGGGAGCCCATTTCACGCGCGTCGTGAAGCGGAGCGAAACTTTAGCGTGAAATATTGATGGCGTGGTGGGCAACAAAAACACGTAGGGAGCCCATTTCACGCGCTTTGTTTCGCGGAGCGAAACTTTAGCGTGAAATATTGATTTGAAGGTATGTAATAATGTTACACAATAAATATAAAACACACGGGGATAATTTATTTTTTGGGATATTCCTAAAATGCAAATAATGATATTATGATTCATTAGATAATCACTTATCATCAGGAACTCATAAAAATCACAGTTCAACACTTGAGAATTGATAACGCTATAAAAAATGAACTTGACTCAAAAAATTGAAAGTCGTTTTAATTCAAATGCTAATATAGTTCTATATCATGGATATGCCAATGACTTACTTGCGACTATTCCAGATAACGCAATCTCTCTCATTGTCACTTCACCACCTTATAATTTAGGTAAGGAATATGAGAAACGCATTGCAATAGAAGACTATTTATCGATGCAAAGCAAAATCATTACTCAACTTTATCGCGTATTATCAGATAGGGGGAGTATTTGCTGGCAAGTCGGTAATTTTGTCGAAAATGGGGAAGTTTACCCACTGGATATCTTGTATTATGATCTGTTTAAACAACTTAATCTGAAATTGCGTAATAGAATGATTTGGCATTTTGGTCATGGTTTACACACTTCAAAACGGTTTTCTGGCAGATATGAAACCCTTTTATGGTTCACCAAAAGTGACGAGTATACCTTCAATCTGGATTCTGTTCGTGTTCCCTCAAAATATCCAGGGAAACGTCATTACAAAGGTGTGAATAAGGGAAAACTTTCTGGTAATCCTTTGGGAAAAAACCCCTCTGATGTATGGGAATTCGTGACTCAAGATTGGGAAAACGCTTTTTGGGAAATACCCAATGTGAAATCAAATCATCCTGAAAAAACGCTTCATAGCTGTCAATATCCCATTGAATTGGTTGAACGGTGTGTACTGGCACTCAGCAATGAAAATGATTGGGTATTTGATCCTTATGCCGGTGTAGGCACTTCTTTGATTGCGGCTATCAAACATAACCGACGCGCTATCGGCAGTGAAAAAGAAGAGCAGTATGTTGAGATTGCCCATGACAGATTGGAAGATTATTTTAAGGGTACACGTCGTTTTAGGCCCTTGGGTAAACCGATACATCAACCGACTGGAAAAGAAAAAGTGGCACAAGTACCTGATGAATGGCAGGAATAATATGCTGCAAACTCAAGTTTTTTTATGAAAGGGCGAATACGCAGCTTCGCCATCCCTTTTCAGCCGTTATAATCAAAATTTTTTCATTCACCATTTGGAACCATTTTATGTTAATTTTTGAACACAGCAGTCCAGGACGTTCCACAACTTCACAATATCCGGCAAGTTGCCCAGAACTCACTGATATTCCTGAGAAATATCGGCGTAAAAAACGCGCCTCTTTGCCAGAAGTTTCAGAAATGCAGGTTGTTCGCCACTACACCAGTTTGTCCCAGAAAAACTTTTCTATCGACACGCATTTTTATCCGCTAGGCTCCTGCACGATGAAATACAATCCGCGGGCCTGTAATACCTTGGCCATGCTACCCGGATTTTTATCTCATCACCCAGCCGCCCTCGAATCACAAAGTCAAGGCCTCATGAGTTGTTTGTATGAATTGCAAGAAACGCTCAAAGAAGTGACCGGCATGAAAGGGGTGTCTTTAGTACCTGCCGCTGGGGCCCAAGGCGAATTTGCTGGAGTAGCCATGATACGGGCTTACCATGACGCACGAGGCGATACGCAACGTACTGAAATGCTGGTACCCGATGCGGCACACGGTACGAATCCGGCTTCTGCGGTGATGTGTGGTTTTAAAGTGCGGGAAATACCCACTAATACTGACGGCGATGTTGATATTACCGCATTACGGGCAGCCGTTGGCCCACAGACGGCAGGAATTATGTTGACAAATCCTTCTACATTGGGCGTGTTTGAACACAATATTCAAGAAATCGCTTCTGCGATTCACGAAGTAGGCGGCTTATTATATTACGATGGCGCGAATCTCAACGCCATTTTAGGCAAAGTACGCCCTGGTGATATGGGTTTTGATGTCATCCACATCAATTTACATAAAACCTTTTCAACACCACATGGTGGCGGCGGGCCAGGGGCAGGGCCTGTCGGAGTCAATGATCGATTATTACCCTTTTTACCGATGCCAATAGTGGGGTACGATGGCAACCAATATCAGTGGTTAGACGAATCAGATTATCCACAAAGCATAGGGCGCTTATTAGCCCATCCCGGCAATATTGGGGTGGCATTACGGACTTATGTTTATGCCCGATTAATCGGACGTGATGGCATGTCAAGGATAGCCGATTTTTCCACCTTAAACGCGAATTACTTGCAAGCCCGTTTAACGCAATCCGGATTTGATATGGCCTTTCCTAAACGACGTGCCAGCCATGAATTTATTGTGACTTTGAAACGTCAAGCCAAAGAAGACGGTGTCACCGCGATGGATTTTGCAAAACGGTTGCTTGACAAAGGCTATCATGCCCCCACAACCTATTTTCCGCTATTGATACCGGAATGTTTACTGATTGAACCAACCGAAACGGAAGACAAGCAAACTTTAGATCGCTTTGTCGATGCCTTATGTGAAATTCAAGAAGAAGCTAAAGAGAATCCAGAAACCCTAAAACAGGCCCCTTATACTCTGCCAGTACGCCGTTTAAATGAGGTTAAGGCCGCCAAAGAACTTGATATTGTTTGGAAATTAAAAACCTGACAGGTTTTGAAAACCTGTCAGGTTTGGGCCCCAATATTTATCTGAACTCCTATATAATTAAAAACCTGACAGGTTTTGAAAACCTGTCAGGTTTGGGCCTACGAGTCATCGCAAAATGAGAAGCTCAAATGATCACAAACGACAAACTAATTGATTTATGCTTAGAAGAGATTTGTCAACAAGGTTGCCGAAGCGTCAATCAAGTTATCGAACAGCTTGAACAACAACAAATGACAGAAGCGACTCAACACTTAAATCGCACACAGCAGAATCAAGTTTTGCATGAATTAAAAAAGATTATGGCGGTTTATGCAGAAACTCAATCTTGTGAAGTCTAATCATTTTAGACGATTGCCCCTATCCCATCCAATGGTTTGTAGGGGCAATCCTTTGCCCTAACCCTTTATCGTTAATCAATGATGTCTACTTCCATTCAAAATCTTATAGAAAGCTTTGAAAATCAAAGACAGGTTTATCAACAAACTGATTATAACGAAGCGCAAACCCGCATTGATTTTATCAATCTTTTTTTACGGCATTAGGTTGGGATGTTGATAATAAAGAAAGATTGCCAGAATCTTATCGACAAGTGGTTTATGAAGATAGGCTAAAAATTGACAAAGCACCTTATAAACACCCCGATTATAGTTTTCGCGCCAAAAGTTTGGCGCGCCAAACTTTTGGCGCGAAACGTGTTGGCGGCGTGCGAAAATTTTTTGTGGAAGCGAAAAAGCCGTCAATTTCTCTCTCCACAAATTCAGAATCCGCTTATCAAATTCGCCGTTATGGTTGGAATGCCAAATTATCTTTGAGTATTCTCACCAATTTTGCCGAATTGGCGGTTTATGATTGCCGCCTCAAACCCGAAAAGGATGATGATCCCAGCATTGGGCGCGTTTGGTATCTCAAATATACGGATTATCTTGAACATTGGGACTCCTTAGTTGAACGGTTTTCTTATGACGCGGTGTGGCAGGGAAAATTTGAACACTATGCAGCGGATACGGTGATAAAAAAAGGTGCTATTGAAGTCGATACCGCTTTTTTGAATGAAATGGAAGCTTGGCGCGAAAAATTAGCCCAACACATTCTGAATCACAATACCCACTTGACAGCGCGTCAACTCAACTTTGTGGTTCAGCAAACCATTGATAGGATTATATTTTTACGAATTTGTGAAGATCGGGGTATTGAGGATTATGGACGTTTATTGGGCCTGACTAACGGCCCTCAAATTTATAAACGTTTGTTTGAATTATTCAATCAGGCTGATGAACGTTATAATTCTGGGCTCTTTCATTTTCGCCCTGAAAAAGGGCGTGAAGCCCCAGATACCTTAACCCCTCGTTTAAAAATCGGCGATGATGTCTTAAAAAATATCATTCGCAATCTGTATTATCCGATTAGCCCTTATGAATTTTCAGTCTTGCCAGCCGATATTTTGGGGCAAGTTTATGAGCGGTTTTTAGGTAAAGTCATTCGTCTGACGACAAAACATCAGGCAATTATTGAAGAAAAACCAGAAGTCAAAAAAGCCGGTGGCGTTTATTACACGCCCCGTTATATTGTTGATTATATTGTGAAACACAGCATTGGCAAGCTTTTGAACAGCAAAAAAGTGCAAGCCAATGGTTTTTTGAACAAACTACTGGGTAATGGCAAACAGTCAGCCAGCCGCTTGAAAATTTTAGATCCGGCTTGTGGTTCTGGTTCATTTTTACTGGGCGCGTACCAATTCTTGTTGGATTGGCACCTTGAGCAATATTTACTGGAACCCAAAAAATGGATGAAAGGCAAAAAACCGCGCCTTTACCAAGCCAGTGGGGGCAGTTGGAAATTAACCCTTTCAGAACGCAAACGTATCTTATTAAACAACATTTACGGTGTTGATATCGATCCTCAAGCGGTGGAAGTGACTAAGCTGTCTTTGTTGTTAAAAGTCTTAGAAGATGAAAAAAGTGTCATTTCACAACTCTCTTTATTTAAAGAACGGGTTTTGCCCGATATCAACAATAACATCAAATGTGGTAATTCATTGATTGGGCACGATTTTTATCAAGGGCAACAATTAGCCCTGATAGATGAAGAAACGCAGTATCGCGTTAATGCTTTTGATTGGAAAAGTGAATTTCTTGACGTGATGCAAGCCGGGGGATTTGATGCTGTGATTGGGAATCCGCCCTATGTTCGCATTCAAACCCTTAAAGAATGGACACCTTTAGAAGTGGCATTTTATAAGGAACGATATGTTGCGGCCAGCAAAGGTAATTATGATATTTATGTGGTTTTCGCCGAGAAGGGATTGAATCTGCTTAATGACAAGGGCTATTTAGGTTTCATTTTGCCTCATAAATTTTTGAATGCCAAATATGGTGAACCTTTACGAGGCTTGTTAGCCAAGGGTAAACATTTGGCAGAAATCGTTCATTTTGGTGATCAACAAGTTTTTGCGAATGCGACAACTTATACCTGTTTATTGTTTTTAAATAAGCAAGAACAGCCCTATTTCCATTTTGTCAAAGCACATCATTTAGCCACTTGGCAAAACGATTCAAAAACCGTTATACCAGAAGACATTGAAACTGAGAAACTAACACATGACGAATGGCATTTTGTCATTGGAGCAGACAAGGATTTATTTGAACGATTGAAGAAAATGCCGGTGAAATTAGGCAATATAGCTTCTCGGATGGCTCAAGGTATTCGCACCAGTGCGAATGAAGTTTATGTGCTTGATTTGATTTCAGATGATGGTTCACTTGTCGAAGCGTATTCAAAACAACTCAATCGTGTTGTCACCCTTGAACGGGCCTTATTGTCAGGGTTTTTGCAATGCCGTGAGATTAAGCCGTATCATATTGATTATACAGGTAAAGTTGTTATCATTCCCTATTTCATTCAAAATGGAAACGTTTCTTTAATTTCTGAAAAAGAATTGAAGCAAAGCTATCCACATACTGAGAAGTATTTAAGAGAAAACAAAGCGTATTTGGAAAACCGCGAACACGGTAGAATGCAAGGCTCAAATTGGTATGGTTATGTGTATCCCAAAAACATTGAAATCATGGCAACCCCAAAACTGCTTGTACCCGATATCGCCAATCATGCCGCCTTTGCTTTTGATATTGTAGGAGAATATGCCTTGACTAGCGGCTATGGTATCACACTCAGAGAATCGACTTCTGAATCGGTTTTGTATGTGTTGGGTTTACTCAATAGTCAACTTTTAGATTTTTATTTAAAACAAGTGAGTACGCCATTGCGGGGCGGTTTTTTTCGTTATTTTACGCAATTTATTGAGCAACTCCCCATCCGCACTATCGACTTTGACAACCCAACCGATAAAGCCAATCATGATCAACTGGTACAATGGGTTGAACAAATGCTCGCACTCAACAAACAACGGGCGGCTAATAACGATCCCCATACAATGAAAATCATTGAACGCCGGATTGCGGCAACTGATAAACAAATTGATCAATTAGTCTATCGCTTGTACGACTTAACAACGAAAGAAATTGGGATTGTGGAAAATTCAAAGTACGATCTTAATTATAGCGTTTCCCGATTGAATGAAGTACAAATTTAGTGAAAAATTTATGAAAGCGCTTCCGTGCAAAATTTATTTTGCGGCGCGCTTCCGTGCAAAATTTATTTTGCGGCGCGCTTCCGTGCAAAATTTATTTTGCGGCGCGCTTCCGTGCAAAATTTATTTTGCGGCGCGCTTTTGATTCAAATTCCACATTTTTGTTACAAATTTATTTTGCGTCGGTATAGATTGATAATGTTTTTTTAAGAATGCGCCCTTTGCATACCTACTTGACTGCTTTGTATCAGTGTACTTTATTCAATCGGGAAACGCTATAACCACAGTGCCGTGGGAATACACCCTACGTCAACAGGCGATTGATGTCGCAAAATAAATTTTTCACGACAGCCTACGCAAAATAAATTTGAAACGAAAATCGGGCCCAAGCAAAGATTGATAATGAACCTTTTTAAAAAAATGCGCCCAGTACAACGAATTAGCGGAAAGTAGAAATCCCCAAACCACCACTGGGCAACCCTAAAAAGGGGGCAATCACAAGAAAAAGGGCTTGAATCTAACTTGAACCTCACATTAGCACAAGAAAAATCGCAATGAAACGACAATATTTCTTGCTCATATTTTTATTAGCAATCGGCTTATCTTCCCATGCACAAATCACCACCGACGGCACCCTCGGAAGCCGTGCCAATTTACCGGGCCCTGATTATCAAATTGGGGCAGACTTGGGCCACCAAATGGGTGGCAACCTGTTCCATAGCTTTCAAGACTTCAACCTACAAAGCTTTGAAAGTGCTACGTTTTCTGGCTCAAACACTGTTCAAAATGTGATTAGTCGCGTCACGGGCGGTAATCCGTCAAATATTGACGGACTGATTCGCTCAACCATCCCCAACGCTGATATGTATTTCCTCAACCCCAACGGCATTATGTTTGGCCCCAATGCACAATTGGATCTGCAAGGGAGTTTTCATGCCAGCACTGCTGATTATCTCCGTTTAAGTGATGGGGGGCGATTTGATGCGCGTCAGCCTTCTGAAAGTTTATTGACAGTCGCTCCGATTGAGGCTTTCGGATTCCTTTCAAATTCTCCGGCTTCCTTGTCAATTGAAGGTAGCCAATTATCTCTCTCTCCAAGCAAAACCTTCTCACTCGTTAGTGGCGATATCAATATCAAAAGGGGACAATTGTTTGTGCCAAGTGGACGATTCAATCTGGCAAGTGTCGCTGAAGCGGGAGAAGTAGACACCTTGAACAGCTCAATCACGGCCTCTGAAAAACAAGGGACTATCACTTTATCCGATCAAACTCATCTCAATGTAGATGGGGCGGGAGAAATCTTTATTCGTGGCGGACAGTTATTGATGCAAGATTCTTCTCTTCAAGCTAATACACTGGGAGAGATTGATGGCAAAGGTATCGATATGAAATTGAAAGAATCGGTCACAATGAGTGGTGATTTGGTTGCGATCTCAAATACGACAATGGGTAGTGGTCATGCGGGTGACACGATTATTACGACTCCTCGGCTTGAGATCACAGGCAGTATCATTGATGCCAGTAGCTTAGGTGTTGGTTCTTCAGGAAATATTAAAGTTGACACGGCCCAAATGTTGATAACAGAAGGTGGCATGATTGCGAGTAATTCATTTAGCAGTGGAAAAGGGGGTGAAATTAGCCTGAATGCGACCGATTCCTTATCGATATTAGGTAGGCGTACTGGTGACTTTGTTTTAAATGGTATGGTTTTTATAGATTATCCCAGTAAAGTGGCTCTTGACCAGTTTGGTAGCGGTCAAGGCGGAAAAATCACTATTTCCACTAACCATTTGAGGATGAAAACAGGCAATATTTCTGTGAGTAGTAATGGGATAGAAAGCAAGGCTGGCGACATCATTATCCAAGCCACTAAGATAGATTTAACGGATGGTGCAGTCATTCTCAGTAATAACTTTAACGGGCAAAGTGGCAGCATTAATATTGTCGTTGAGGATACGCTTTACATTGCGGGTCATTCTCCTGGTTCTTATTTTGTACCCTTTCCTGTTGGAAGCGCACCATTTCTCGTTATTGAAAATCTTCATAGCTTTATCGGTAGTCAAACAGCAGGAACAGATGCGGGCGGACAAATTAAGCTCACGGTTCCTACCTTGATTATGGAGGATGCTGGTAATATTTCTGTAAGCACTTTCAGAGAGGGTGATGCTGGCGAACTCATTATTCAGGTAAAAGACTTAACACTGAGTAACGGTGCCCAGATAAACAGCGGTAGTGGTTTTCAGATCGGGGAGCAGATATTTGTTGGAAGTGGCAAGGGTGGCCTGTTAGACATTACAGCTACAGGCCATATTTTGATCGAAGGAATGGACGAATTACATGGTATTCCAAGCAGTATTAACAGTGATACTTTGGCTACAGGTCAAGGAGGGAATATATTGATACAGGCTAATCATTTGAGCATCAACAATGGTGGGACTATTTCTACCCATAGCCACAACCCTTTTAGTAATGCGGGTAATGCGGGTCAGATTTTCATTTCTGCTAAGACGATAAACTTAAGCCATTTAGGAAACATTAATTCTGAGTCTGAAAACGCGGCTGGTGGCAATATCACCATCACCACACCTGATTTATTATATTTGCAACAAGGTGAAATGAGTACCAGCGTTAAAGGGGGCACTGGTGATGGTGGCAATATCACGATTGAAAATCCCCAATTTATTGTGTTGAACAAGGGGCAAATAAAAGCCCAAGCGGATGAAGGGCATGGTGGCAATATTCGCATTGCGGCTAAACAATTTATCAAATCAGCGGACAGTTTGATCAGTGCGTCATCAAGATTAGGGATTGATGGTGATGTGCAAATTGACTCACCTGATGTGAATGTCGAATGTTTTGTGTTCATATTGCCGGGCGGTTATGTTGAAGCACAGTTGAGGCAATGTACTCGTGAAGAAATTGAAAATCCCAGTACCTTCAAAGTTGACTTGACTCGTAATAGAAGTGTGCCTTTTGTGGAATAGTTAAAAGAATAACGACAAGGGTTAATTTCAAAAGGGCATTCACAAGGGTAGACACTTATGTCTGCCCCTACAAGTACGTTGCATTATATGATTTGATGTAGGGGCGAACCTTTGTTATCGCCCCCTACGTGTTTGCCCTTATTTCATTCCATTGCCAAATAACCGATTATGGCGATGAATGATCAAAATCTAAACGGTTCAGAACAAGGGAAATTCTGGAAGGGTTTCATCAATTTTTGCCATTAAGTCAATAGTGTGTTCCAAAGCGGCTAATATATAGAGATAATGGTTGCAGTCATCGTAGTTGAGTTTTCTACCCTTTCTGTCTTTGAGCCACTTGTGGCAAACTTGGTAGCCGCCGATGTGGAATTGCCAGATGGCTTCGGTGACGTTGTCGAAGTATTGGGTTTTGTTGATATAGACTTTTTCGTTTTTGTACGTGATTTTTTCAACCCGATTATCGCCTTCGATTGGATAACCGCTATCGCTCTCAATATCCGCTTCCATTAGGTGAATTGTGATCAGTTGCTCTCCCAAGTTGGCGAGTTGTTGAAATAGCGTTTTGTCGCTGGTTAAGGGCAAACGTGGAAAGTCGATTTTGAGAAATTCGGCATAGCGTTGGCGATAAGTGGGGCTATGAAAGACAGCGTACATATAGTGAAAGATATTTTCTGGGCCGATGGTGGTGGTTAAATCGCCAGTGCCGTCGTCGATAAATTGTAGTTTTAGACGGGTTTCTACGTCTTTGATGAAGTTTGGGGCGAAATTGGGTTTTCTCTTTGGTTTAGGTTTACCATTACCGTTTAAAAACTCTTCTTTTTCTGTGGGATAAAGATAGAGAGGGAAAAGAGACTCACTGCCCCGATTATCAGAACGAATAACACCATCAGAAATCAGATGATTTGAGGTATAAAAGTATGTACACGGTTGTGAAGGTAACATTTGTCGCCTTGTAATCAAACCCACATTTTTCTCAGCTAATATATGTTGCATCACCTCATGTCTTGGCCTACAGATAAACCCCTTTGTTTTACCCGTATAATAAGTATATCGCTTATCAAAAGGCCGATACAAAATGGGATAAATATAAGAAGCATCAATATCGTGATGCTTAATATCAGCTTGAGCTAAATGCACTTTCCAATCCTGTGCGTCTTTACCCAATTGGTATTTTTCTCGCGCCATTTCAGGTTCGATGGAGACAAAATCTTTGATTATTTCCAT
>QNEL01000149.1 GCA_003645185.1 Candidatus Parabeggiatoa sp. nov. 3 | reverse complement strand
TTTTGCGTTATTTTGGAGTGCAAAATTTATTTTGCGTTATTTTGGAGTGCAAAATTTATTTTGCGTTATTTTGGAGTGCAAAATTTATTTTGCGTTATTTTGGAGTGCAAAATTTATTTTGCGAGGGCTTGATAAAACGCAATTTATGACGATGCAGAGTATATAACCGTGTGCAGAAAAAATGCGAGAATATAAACAGCTTTTAGATAAAGGTTCCCATCCGTTTAGTCATTTTATTCTATGGATAACGGTATTGTTTTTTATCACGGCCGGGGTTTGGGCCCATTATTCTACCCTTGATGAAGTCACTCGTGGCAGTGGTAAAGTTATCCCTTCTCGTCAGGTGCAAGTGGTGCAAAATTTGGAAGGGGGGATTGTGTCAGAAATTTTGATCAAGGAAGGGGATATTGTAAAACGGGGAGAAGTCTTGTTGCGTATTGACGATACGCGCTTTTCTGCTTCCATGCGTGAAAGCCAACTGACTTCTGCCGGGATGGAGGCGAAAATAGCCCGTTTAACCGCAGAAGCGCATGGCAAGAGTTTTAAATTACCCCGCAAATTAAATCGTTCCAAAAAAGAGTTGTTCCTGAATGAACGCGCTTTAACTCAATCACGCCGACAAGAATTACAAGCGAGTATTGATGTTTTAAAGCAGCAAAAAATTCAAAAACAACATGAAATCAAAAAGTTAAAAGCGAGACAACAACAATTGCAACACAGTTATGATTTTGCTCAACAGGAATTGACGATTATCGAACCGTTGGTTAATAAAGGTGTGATGTCGGAAGTGGAATTACTGCGTTTGCAACGTGAAACCAGTACCCTAAAAGCTGAGCTAGACACTACTCGTCTCAGTATTCCGCGTTTACGGGCTGCGATTATGGAAGCGGAACGCAAAATGGAAGAGCTCTCAGCCAGTTTTCGCACCCGTGCTTTGACGGAATTGAATGAGATTAAAGCCGACTTGTCACATATTGCTGAAGAAAAGCGCGTTTTGAAAGATCGGGTAACACGCACAGCCGTTCGATCCCCCGTTAAAGGCACCATTAAACAACTCAAAGTGACGACGATTGGTGGCGTGGTTCAACCGGGTATGGATTTAGTCGAAATCGTTCCTTTAGAAGACAGCTTATTGATTGAAGCAGAAATTCGTCCCTCTGATATCGCGTTTTTGCATCCGGGGCAGGAAGCGATGGTTAAATTTACGGCTTACGATTTCTCCATTTTTAGTGGCTTAAAAGCCTCTTTGGTACATATCAGCGCAGACACGATTATCAATGAACGCGGTGATGCCTTTTTCTTGATTCGGCTCCGCACTGAACGCAATTATTTAGGAAGCTCCGAAAAACCTTTACCGATTATTGCAGGGATGACAGTTAATATAGATATTTTAACGGGTAAAAAAAGCTTGCTTGATTATTTATTGAAACCGATTAAAAAAGCGCAAGAACAAGCTTTGCGGGAACGTTGATTAATTCGCTAACTCAAGCTTGGATATTTGCTGGAATGAAATGTCTTAAATTTATTCAAAAGGGCAACCACAAGGGATTGCCCCTACATCACGTCGGTAAGGGCCTTTTTAGCTATTTGAGTTGGGTTTTAGCCGCATGCAACTGCAACCATTGTTTAACGATTTGAATTTGTTCTTTATTCATCAAAGCGGGCGCATGTCCAATCCCGGGAAATGTAATGACTTGCATGTTAGGATGACTCACTCGCATTCGCGCAATGGTTTCTGTTGTTAACAGTGCTGATTGTTTACCATGTAATAATAATACGGGACAAGATACCGCTTCCCAAATTGACCATAAATCGACATCTTTATCTGCAAGAGATTGAAATAGTTTAAAAATATTAGAATCAAAGGCGAGACGATAGTTGCCATCTTGGGTAATTCGTGTACTATGTTGGCTCAGCTGTTGCCATTGAGCATCCGTTAATTGGCCGACTTGAGCATAACCGCGCAGAAATTGTTCAACTTCGTATAAGCTGGCAAAGTTCTTGTGTGGTTGTTTAAAGATTTTAAACAGCCATTCGAGGTTGAAGTTTTTGCGCGCAAAAAGCGCGAATATTAATTTTTTAGGAATAGCGGGCCCGATATCGTTGAGTATTAATCGTTTAATGGGTGACTGAGGCTGCCGCGCAGCTAACGACATGCCAATCAATCCCCCCATTGAAGTGCCAAGCCAATTGACGCTGCTCAAATTCAAATGGGCTAATAACCCTAACATATCTGCGAGATATTGAGCATAGTGATAATCTTTTGGATGACTTAACCAATCACTGTCGCCATGTCCAACGAGATCAGGACATAATACGCGATAATCCGAAGCCAAATCTGCCGCTAAGTAATCGAAATCCCGACTATTGCGCGTGAAACCATGTACGCAAAACAAGATTTGTGGATTATCAGGTTCTCCCCATTGGGTGTAACTGATGTTATGGGTACCGTGTGGATGGCTGCAAGTCAAACGCTGTGATGTCATCATAATCATGATTCCGTTTTCGCATGAGTTTGTTAAAGGTTGTGATTGCCCCTATTTGCTAAACCGTATATAAATAAATTTGTTATAAGAAGCAACTTTTATCAAGTAGTGGGAAGAACGATGTTGAACAGGCCATTAATTATTAATCAGCGTCAATCAGGCCATAATCAGTGCAATCAGCGTTCTATCACGTATTTTCGGTGAGGCAAAATCAACATTTAAAACTAACCAAGGGGAAAAACAATACACCATTACAAAAAGCACACGATAAAAAACGCTTATGAGTCAAATTGCGAATACCCTTTATCATGCAATTGTCGCACATACCGCTTGGAAAAAGCGATTGCGTGAAATTATTGATAGTGGTAAAAACGAATATGATATTGATGTTGAACATTGTCAATTTGGACAATGGCTTAAAGAACAAGCTGACATACTCAAGACATACGAACATTATCAAGATGTTATCCACTTACACAATGAATTTCATCAGGAAGCCGAAAACATTATTCAACTCGCCCTGAAAGGAAAAGTGAAAGAAGCGAACACCGCTGTTGGATATGGCAACCATTTTGATCACATTTCGCAAGAATTGGTCAAAAACCTGATTGCTTTGCATGATCAAGTTCACTGAAAAATAACGACAAGGATTGTATATAATAAAGGATACCTTTCAAAAATAGTGGGGCAATCCTACAGATTGCCCTTACATGCCTTTGGTTATTGTAGGGGCAATCCCTTGTGGTTGCCCTTTTTTGAGATAGTATAAACTCATATTGATAGTTGATAACTGATTTTCACGCAAAAGTTTTTGCGCGCAAAAACTTTTGCGTGAAACTGATAACTGATAACTGACATGACTGATATTAAAAAAGTCGTACTCGCCTATTCAGGCGGCCTAGATACTTCCATTATCCTTAAATGGTTACAAGATGAATACCACTGTGAAGTGGTGACGTTTACTGCTGACATTGGGCAAGGTGAGGAACTCGAACCGGCCCGTGCTAAAGCGCAAGCCTTTGGTGTCAAAGAGATTTATATCCAAGATTTGCGCGAAGAATTTGTGCGCGATTACGTTTTTCCCATGTTTCGCGCCAACACCATTTATGAAGGCGAATATTTGCTCGGCACTTCCATTGCTCGTCCCTTGATTGCTAAATATTTAGTTGAGATTGCCAATCAAACTGGGGCTGATGCCATTTCGCATGGTGCCACGGGTAAGGGCAATGATCAAGTGCGTTTTGAATTAGGCGCTTATGCCCTCAAACCGGATGTTAAAATCATAGCTCCTTGGCGTGAATGGGATTTAAATTCACGCGAAAAACTGTTAGCCTACGCGGAGCAGCATAGTATTCCGATTGAAATGAAGCGCGGCAAACAATCGCCTTATTCAATGGATGCCAATTTGCTGCATATTTCTTATGAAGGCGGCATTCTGGAAAATCCGTGGGCCGAACCAGAAGAGGATATCTGGCGTTGGACAGCCTCCCCCGAAAAGGCCCCTGATAAACCCACGACGCTAGAATTAGAGTTTGCCAAAGGCGATATTATCAAAATCGACGGACAAACCATGACACCGGCTCAAGTGTTAGCTTATTTAAATCAAGTTGCGGGAGAAAACGGGATTGGACGATTGGATTTGGTTGAAAACCGTTATGTGGGCATGAAATCGCGTGGTTGCTACGAAACCCCAGGGGGTACGGTGATACTCAAAGCGCATCGCGCGATAGAATCCATTACATTAGATCGTGAAGTAGCGCATCTGAAAGACGAATTAATGCCACGTTATGCCAGTTTGATTTATAACGGCTACTGGTGGAGTCCAGAACGCAAATTGTTGCAAGAGATGATTGATGGTTCGCAAGTGAATGTGAACGGAAAAGTCCGTTTAAAACTCTACAAGGGTAATGTGATTGTGACGGGGCGCATGTCTGAAAGCAACAGTCTTTTTGATACCAGTATTGCGACTTTTGAAGATGATGAAGGGGCCTATAATCAACAGGATGCTGAAGGGTTTATCAAACTCAATGCGTTACGGATGCGGATAGCCGCGCAGTGCAAGAATCTGTGAACTTTTTGGAAAAGCCGGTGGGTGATGACAGGTTTGATCAGATAGAACGCTGATTGATTAAAAAATGTAGGGGCAATCCCTTGTGATTGCCCTGAAAAAACTTATAGATACTCATCGCTGAAAAGTTTTGTCAGAGGTCAAAAACCTGACAGGTTTGGAAAACCTGTCAGGTTTGGCACGAAACTTTTCTGGGCAACTATAACAGGATATCATTATTCATCCTTTTCATTTTTCACGAACAACGATCAACGCTCACATCATGTTTAATCAAATTACCCTCACCAATTACAAAACACATCAATCAACCACGATCAAACTGACTCCAATTACTTTATTGATTGGTGATAATAATTCTGGCAAAACAAATCTCTTGTCAGGCATACAACATTTCTCCTCTTTAGTTAGGAAAGCGCATCCACAATCGGCGACACCCGCAATGGTAAACGCGCAAGATTTCTTTGATCATCGCTATCGACGGGCCAGAGATGATGAAGAGATGGGTATTTCAATCATTTGGACAAATGATCAATGTGAAATTGTTTATGATTTGATGTTGTATGCTGAAAAAAAAGTAGCTTGTCGCGAAAGTATAAATGTGCGTTTAGCGACAGAAAGCCAAGTCAAAACCATTCAGAGCGGATACGATAAACCTAGCCCTCTCATTGCATTGCAAACCAAAATAGAATCGGAAACCGCACTGGATGAATCAGAAAAACAAATATGCCGTGCTTTTTTCAACGAGTTTTCTAATACCTTCAGTTATCATTTCCATCCCTTTTCTCTCAAAGGGTTAGCTGGACAAATCAATCCAATCGCTGAATCGGCCGATGAACCGATTTCTATCATTCCCTCTCATTTAGGTTATGATGGGCGTTATCTTCAAGAAATGATTCATTATGCCCAGGCGCATGAAGCCGATACTTTTTCAAGATGTCTCAGTTTTTTACGACGTTTTGATCAATTCTTTCACAGTGCCCGATATGATAAGGAACAATCGCGTCTCTTGTGGGCCTTTGATCTAGGGCAAAAACCCAATCATCCCGTGCTAGAAGAGTTTTCCTCGGTGGATGTAGCTGATGGCTTTATAAAAGCCGCAGCGATTGCTTTACTGGCATCGTTGCAACATCCCCCAGCCCTCGTTTTGTTAGAGGATATTGACAATGACATTAATATTGGGAATATCCCAGACTTGATTGGCTGGATTTGGCAAGCCTCCTCACCCAAAAAATGGAGAGACAGTACACCCCAATATATTTTGACTTCTCATAATCCTGTTGTATTGCGTCAATTTAATCATTGGGTTGATCATGTTCAAACGGTTGGATTATTTAAACGCAATTTATTCAGTGAAATCAATAATTTAAGTACAGAACTCGAAAAACTGATCAAAATGGGTACTGTTGATGGTGATGTTGTTGAAGACAAAAAGGGGCAATGTCAGATAGAAATACCGCAATATGAACTCACACGACTTTGGGATTTAGGGACAATTGGGTAGGTGCAATGATGACAAGAAATATAGGGATTATTGGTGACGGTGCGACTGATTTGGAAATTTTCAGTAAAACGGTAGAGTGTATTCTACTCAATAACACTTCACGCCTTTTGGATTTCAAGTGTACTAAATTAACACAGCGTAGTCTTCACAATAGTGTTGAACACTATTTGAGACACACAACTAGAGAAAATGAATATAGTTTAGTCAGTCGTTATGCACAAGAACTTCAAAAAGACGTTGCTGATTTATTGCTTGGTGCTTTGACTGATTTTGAAAAAATTCTTGGAATAGGACTTTGCAATCATGACATCCTGTTGCTCACAACGGATGCCGAGCGTTCATTTTCAAAACCAGAAGATTATTTCCAAAATTGGCGTTTGAGTCTGTCTAAAAACTTGGAGGTAGGGATAGAAAAATTTTATACGACTATGGCAATGCGAGGCTATACGCCTTCCTATTTACCCTTCGTCATTTCTCTAGTCAGTTTTCCATCTACCGAAGTTTTTGTTGCGGCTGCCAAAAATATCAAACATTTTGGTAAAAAGCCGCTTGAATTGAAACAATTACTTTATGGCATGACAAATCTCTATCATCTTGACGAAAACGAATTGAAAGAAAAAGCCTTAGATTTCATCACGCCTGACAGTATAGATAACATTTTTCAGTCTATTCCTGAATCTCGCTTATTGATTCAAACCTTGTCTTTGATATAGTACAACGATATAGTACAACTTTGTTTTGTTATAACGGGGGAGAAAACCTCTTATCGTTAGACACAAGCTTATGGCTAAAACGAGGCTGTTGATAAAAAAGTGATTGAAACGAATTGAGGCTTATCTCTTTTTATTGCCCATGTTTCGTAGGGTGGGTTAGCGATGCGACATTGAACTTAATATTATCCCAAAATCCCACCGACAGCGATCCCACCATCCCTAAGTTCACAATACCCTTACAGATAGAATGTTTATTATTTATTTTAATCACTCTTTTTCGGCATCAAAGACAATCAGACGAATAATGGGCTCTGCTAATATTATCGTCTGCTCACTTTTGATAGTGATACCGACAAGAAATAATAACCAGTTTGGTTTGGGTATCATTAACTTCATAAACCAGTCGATGTTCACCATTGATTCTTCTTGACCAATAACCCGATAAATTAGACTTTAAAGCTTCAGGTTTTCCTAAACCTTCAAAAGGCTCTCTTTGAATATCTTTGATAAGCATATTCATTTTCTTTAACAACTTACGTTCATTAGCTTGAAACCAAAGATAATCTTCCCAACTCCGTTCAGTGAAAATTAATTTCATGGCTCAATCAACTCCCTTTCTTGGGTTTTTCCCATTTTAGCTTGGGCAATTGATTCGCGTAAATGTTCAGCATTCGCCGGGTTAGATAACAAATAAAGTGTTTCCTGCCAAGAATTAAATTCATCCATCGACATTAATAAGGCTCTTTCGCCTTTATCATTACAAATAATAGTCGGTTCAACATTAGAAATGACTTGTCTTATCAAGTGATTTAGGTTTTGTGTCGCGTGATTAACCGTTACGGCATCCATAAAAATACCTCTTTAAATTGTAATCAGTCAATAGCAAATTATTAGTCTAGCCAATCGGAAACCTCAAAAAATACTAAGTCTTTGATAATATTAAAAAATTTGGTATCAGCCACCTACCACTTATTGACGTTTAAATATCATCAATAAGTGAATATCGTAGGCGAAACAGACTAATTCACTGCAAAATCAGTCTATTGGCGTAGTTTAGGATAACGAAAGCCAAGTACAATAAGTACTGAAGCACAAATAAACAGGTATTTTACAGCAAAGGGGCAATCCCTTGTGGTTGCCCCGCTCCACCTTTTCAAGCAAAAGTTTATTGTTTGCCTCAACTTTTGCTTGAAAATCATTTTTATCTAACTCATTGTCGGCGCCGCAAAGCGTCTCAGGTTTTTGGTAGATTTGCTACGCATCGCGGATCGGAGGGCTGCTTCTATTAAAATACCTGAAAATTTATGGTTCAGTACTTATCATCTTCAAGGGCCCTGCCTTGTGCCGGGCCCTCATGATCTGATCATCGTTATACACAAGCGGCATGAGAAATCAACTTCGTTCTGAAGATCAAGATATACTGCACATGGGCATAACTTTTGCCTGAAAGTTTATCGCCTCGTTGAGTATAACAGCTAAAGCTCATGTCTAAACTGAGTACTTTGAAACTTCAAAGCGCTACGCTATACTGCACATGGGCATAGCTTAAACTTTTGGTGGGCAACAAAAACACGTTACCCACCCTACAAATCCCTAAAATCATTTTAAAAAAAGTTAAGTTTATCACCTCGTTGAGTATAATTACGAGGATAAACGAATTTTACATCATGTCTAAACGTGAGTACAACGAAACGAAGTTCAGCGTAGCTAATTACGAGGATAAACGAATTTTACATCATGTCTAAACGTAAAAAAACGCCATCAAATTCTTCTAAAAAATCGGGTTCGCAAACTTTAACCCTTCCACAAGCTGTTCAAATGGCTCTGCAATCTTACAATGCTGGGCATTTACAACAGGCTGAATCGATTTGTCGCCAAATTTTGCAGGCCGAACCTAATAATAGTGAAATGCTCCATTTATTGGGTGTTATCGCGATTCGAGTTGAAAACTATGAGGTTGCCCTTGAACTCATTTCAAAGGCTATACGCTTTAACCCTGCTGTTTCCCATTTTTATAATAGTCTTGGTAATGTACTGAATTGTCAAGAAAAATCTTCTCAAGCCATTGAGTCTTTTCGACGAGCCCTTGCTTTAAATCCAGATTATCCTGAAGCACATAACAACTTGGGTAATGCCTATCTGGCTTTGGAACAATTCAATCAAGCCGTCAAGTGTTATCAACAAGCTTTGACTTTAAAACCCGATTTTATTGAGGCCTATAATAATCTGGGAAAGGTGTTTAATGATCAAGAACACTATGAGCAAGCCGTTGAAACCCTTCAACGCGCTTTAGCTTTAAACCCTAATTTTGCACAAGCCTATAATAATCTCGGCAATGCCCTCAGTGCCCAAGGTAAACCGGCCGATGCCATTACGGCTTATCAGCGCGCTATCCGTTTAAATCCTAATGATTCCAATGCCCATCGCAATCTCGGTAAAACGCTGAATGAACAGAGGCAATGGGCTCAAGCCATAACCTGTTTCCAACAAGCGATTGCTTTAAATCCTAATGATGCCGATGCTTATAGCAATTTAGGGTATACCCTCATTCAACAGGGTAAACCCCGCGATGCTTTAGCTTGTTTCCAACAAGCCATTGCCTTAAATCCTAATGATGTCACTGCACACAATGAACTGGGAACGCTGCTCAAAAATCAGGGGCAATTGGCTGAAGCCATGGTTTATTTTCAACGGGCTATTGATTTTAATCCCAATAGTGCTGAAGCCCATAACAATCTCGCGACGGCCTGGAAAGATCAAGGCAGATTTGATAAAGCCATCGCGCATTATCGACGCACTTTCGAAATCAAACCCATTCCCCTCGCTTACAGTAACCTATTACTCTGCATCAACTATGTCATGGGTTACGATCAAAAGGCCATTTTTTTAGAACACCAAAAATTTAATGCTGTGTTTTGTGAACCATTATCTGTTATCGATCAACCACGCCATGAGCAACATGCTCATTCTCCCGCCTCTCAAGGCAAAATCAGCAAAATCAGCAAAATCAAATTAGGCTATGTTTCAGCCGATTTCAGGAAACACCCGGTTGCTTATTTTATTGAACCTGTTTTAGCGCATCATGATCATCAACAATTTGAGATTTTTTGTTATCACAACAATAAACAATCCGATGACTTTACAGCGCGTCTACAACAATACGCTGATCACTGGATAGACTGCTTTGGGCTTTCCGATGACGCTTTAGCTGAACGCATCCGGCAAGATCAGATTGATATCCTAATTGATTTATCTGGGCATACGGCCGATAACCGTCTACTGGTTTTTGCCCGAAAACCGGCCCCTATCCAAATCACTTATCTGGGTTATCCCAACACGACTGGGCTAACCGCTATCGATTACCGAATAACCGATGGTTATATGGATCCAGAAGGCAGCGCCGAAGCCTTTAATTCAGAAACCTTGATCAGAATGCCTGGCAGTTACTTTTGTTTCCGCCCCAACTCGCGATGCCCTGCCGTCAAGCCTGCTTTACCGGCTTTAACAAAAGGTTATATCACCTTTAGTTCACTGAACAATTATGCCAAACTCAATCCTGAATTGCTGGCCTTATGGGCCGACGTATTACAGGCCGTTTCAGGTTCACGACTAGTCATCAAAACCAAAAGCCTGAATGATCAGGCGACAAAAGAAGCTTTAACGGCACAATTTGCACAACTCAATATCGAACCAGAACGACTGATACTGTTAGGGCGAAGCCCTTCCCCGGAACACCTCAATACCTATCACGAAGTCGATATTGCCCTTGACAGCTACCCCTTTACAGGTGGTACGACTACCTTTGAAGCCCTCTGGATGGGTATCCCAGTCGTGACTTTAGTAGGCGATAGACAAGTTGCTAGACAAGGCTTTAGTATATTATCAGCCCTCGAACTCACCGAACTGATTGCCCACACACCAGAAGAGTATGTCAACATTTGCGTTAAACTGGCTAACAATACTGAACACTTACAACAATTACGATCTAAGCTGCGTGATAGAATGCAAGCCTCATCTCTAATGGATGAAACCGGCTTAACGAAGCATTTAGAAAATGTTTTCCAAACAATGTATTAGTTATACTGTCCAGCGTTACAATTTGCGTTTTAGCTTGAAAAATCCCTGTTTTCTCATTTTGTTAAGGGGATAAAACGCTATAGATAGATTTAGTCTCCTTTAGGAGACTTTCGCAATCAAACAGAAGCAAAATAAATTTTGCACTCCATAAGCAAAATAAATTTTGAACGAAAATCGGGCATTCAAGATTTATCTTGGTTAGTCACCACCACCTGACTTGAGCTTTTAGACAACTGCTTTCACGCTTTCACGCTAAAGTTTCGCTCCGCGAAACTTTAGCGTGAAAAAGATTTTGCGCGCAAAATCTTTGGCGTGAAAAGCTGTTGGCTTGTAGTTGGCTTGTAGTTTATCGGCCCGTCTTATTTGTTTATCGGCCCGTCATCCGTTGTACTCCTTTTGTCCAAACACCGTCACTCATTACACAAAAATCCATCTTGACATCATATTCATTGACATCGTTTATTTTATCAATAGGTTCAAACAGCGATAAGCCCACTTTAATCACATCGGTTCGGCATTTTTGCAAAAACCTATCATAAAACCCTTTACCATAACCGACTCGAAAGCCTTGTTGATCAAAACATAATAAGGGTATGAGTACCATATCAATGATTTCATCTGAACAGGATATGGCGTTAATCGGTTCTGGAATACCCCATCGATTGTCTGTGATTTCAGTATGACTTTTGAGAATATAACTGTTCATCGTGCAAGTTTGAAAATGGCTTTTGGAAGTGACTAGCGTGATATGGGGATAATGTAGAAAAATCTCTTGAATGATAATCTGGGTATTGATTTCATTCTGTTTTAAAATCGGCAAAAAAACATGCAAGGTTTTAATTTGGTGTAAATCAAAACGCTGAAAAAATTGCTGGCTAATCGCCTGACTTTGTTTTTGTAAGTCATGTAAACTGAGATTTTTTCTTTTGGCTAAAAATGGTTTTCTTAATTGCGATTTAGTCATTAGTTATCAGTTATCAGCTATCAGTTCCACGCAAAAGTTTTTGCGCGCAAAAACTGTATTTCACATTTCACGCTGAAGTTTCGCGGAGCGAAACTTCAGCGTGAAATAAAGTTGCGCGCAACTTTTGCGTGAGCCTTCGGTGCGCGAAGCTAAATGTGGAAATAAGTTATCAGTCATCAATAGGAGTATTTGATAGAAAATAGAACGCTGATTTAACTGATTGAGCTGATCAACACTGATTTTTTTTAATCAATGACAATCATTGTCATTTTCAAAAGCGCATTTGTTGGATTTAAAGATTTTATAGAACACTAATATCATCTCATAATAAAATAGACTAATTCATTAATCAGCATTAATCAGTAGTTCAAAAATAAATAAAAGCCAAATCAATTTTTCACTAAAATCAATTAGGGAAATCCCAAAAAAATAATTATCCCAAATGCCAGCCGGGTGGGTAGGGGAATGGTGGGCAACAAAAACCCGTAGGGAGCCCTACAAGAAAGACTGGAATAATTTATTTTTTGGATATGCCTAGTCCGCATGCCGCAAAATAAATTTGGAACGAAAAGAGGGCTGCAAAATAATCATCATATCGAAGTTGTGATGGGTTTCGCTTTGCGAAACCCAGCATTGAATAAGTATGAAAAAATTCCTTTTGCAAACATAAGTCAAGGATATTCAAACCTGTCTTCAATACGCTATTGAAATAAGACTTTATGAGCAAGCTCGTCAAGAATTTCCGTTCAAACTTTAGTTTGAATTGGAGTTCTATCCTACTTGGATAAGCTCAAGTTGGCAAACTCAAGTTGGAACGAAAAGCCACAAACTCAAGTTTGCTCTCCAAGCCGCAAACTCAAGTTTTTTCCGTCAATCCGTTGTACTATAGAATACAAACAAAGTACGACACCGTTTTAGTTTGTTAGAAAAACACTTCTTTCATTTTCACCTTTTTCTTCATAGTGATGAGACATGATTCAAAATCTTAAACCTTCTTTTTTACGTGGACTTTATGCGATTACGGATAGTCGTTTGATTCCAAAGGATAAATTTATCAGTACCGTTGAACAGGCGATTATTGGCGGTGCATCAGTGGTTCAATATCGTGATAAAACGGATGATGATAAGCGGCGTTTTGAACAGGCGTTGGCTTTGAATCAGTTGTGTCAAGAATATAAAAGACTTTTAATCATTAATGATGATGTGGAATTGGCGCGGGAAGTGGGCGCTGATGGTGTGCATATTGGGCAAGATGATGCGAGTCTGAAAACGGCCCGTGCTGTACTCGGTGAACAGGCTATTATTGGGGTTTCTTGTTATAATCAGTTTGCTTTAGCACAGGAGGCGGTTGAGGCGGGGGCGAGTTATGTGGCTTTTGGCCGGTTTTTTAGTTCTCAGATTAAGCCTGATGCGGTTCAGGCGAATGTGGATTTGTTACACGAGGCGCGTGAGAACTTGAATTGTCCAATAGTGGCGATTGGGGGGATTACGCCTGATAATGGGGCCCAATTGCTTGCGGCCGGTGCGGATAGTTTGGCGGTGATACAGGGTTTGTTTGGACAGGCGGATGTGATGGCGGTAGCGCAACGTTATGCGCGATTATTTTGATATGGCATTCAAGCACTATCTTTCTTTTCAACACAGAGAACACAGAGTGCCACAGAGTGCCACAGAGTATAGTATAAGTTTCTGATGAATTTGTAACTTCTTTTATTAAAGGAAAAAGGAAAAACATAAGATGACTTCTCATGAACATTTTTTGGCGGCCCAGCACTGTATTCCGGGTGGGGTTAATTCACCAGTGCGTGCGTTTAAGGGGGTGGGTGGTGATCCGGTTTTCATTGAACGCGCTGAAGGCGCGTATCTTTACGATACTGAGGGTAAACGGTATATTGATTATGTTGGATCGTGGGGGCCGATGATTGCTGGACATGCTCATCCTGCTGTGTTGAAAGCGGTACATGATACGGCGGCAAATGGCCTGAGTTTTGGGGCACCTACGTTGCTTGAAACGCAGATGGCTGAAAAAATATGTGAGTTAGTTCCTTCTATTGATTTGGTACGCATGGTTAATTCGGGCACTGAGGCGACTATGAGTGCGATACGTTTGGCGCGGGGTTATACTGGGCGCGATAAGATTGTTAAGTTTACGGGTTGTTATCATGGGCATGTGGATTCGTTGTTAGTGAAAGCGGGTTCGGGGGTATTGACTTTGGGTTTACCTAATAGCCCTGGGATACCGGCCTCTTTGGCTGAACTCACTTTGAGTTTAAATTATAATGATATAGAGCAAGTTAAAACGGTTTTCGCTGAACTGGGTTCGCAAATTGCGTGTATCATTGTTGAGCCTGTGGCGGGTAATATGAATTGTGTGCTTCCGGTGCCAGGCTTTTTAGAAGGTTTGCGTGCGATATGTGATGAATACGGGAGTGTTTTGATTTTTGATGAGGTGATGACGGGTTTTCGAGTCGCGCTGGGCGGGGCGCAAAGTCTTTATGATGTTAAACCTGATCTGACGACTTTGGGTAAAGTCATTGGTGGTGGAATGCCGGTTGGCGCTTTTGGGGGAAAACGCGAAATCATGGCACAGATTGCGCCATTGGGTTCGGTTTATCAGGCGGGTACCTTATCGGGTAATCCTGTGGCGATGGCTGCGGGGCTTGCGACGCTTGATATCATTTCAGCGCCTGATTTTTATGAGACGTTGAGCCTTAAAACGAAACAATTTGTGAGTGCTTTATTGGCGCTTGCTAAAGCGGCTGATATTGCTATGACTGGCGTGTCGGTGGGGGGCATGTTTGGCCTGTTTTTTACAACGGCCGATAAGGTGTCCAATTTTGAACAGGTGAGTGCTTGTGATGTGGAACGCTTTAAAAAATTCTTTCATGGTATGTTAGAACAGGGCATTTATTTGGCACCTTCTGCGTTTGAAGTTGGCTTTGTCTCTTCGACTCATAGTGAGGCGGATATTGAGGCGACTTTGGCTGCGGCAGGGCAGGTGTTTGCTCAATTGTGATTCAGTCTACAAGCAGGCTTTGTTTAAGCTAGCAAATCACTTGAATAAATGCCATCGCACCGTCTAAATTTTGATTGAGTATAACGAATGATAGTACAATGGACAATCTAGCTACACTCGGAACGATATTTGACGAACCTTCGGCCAGCGAAGTTAAATCAACGGATTTTTTTATCGATTTGATTGTAATTAGATTTTGATTGAGGCCACTCTTCGATTGACATGAGCCCTGCGCTACTTGGATAAACGAAGAAAACTGATTTCTTTGCCCCAGTTGAGACTCAAAATTGGGGTAAAAAACTGATAACTGAAAATCGAAAGCCAGTATATGCATCCATTTGTATTTAAAGCACAAAAGTCAGTAGAAGCGATTTTGTATATTGCACAAAATGTTAAACAACCTACCTTTCATTGCATTTCCAAAATGATGTATTTTGCTGACAAAATACATTTGGAAAAATACGGACGTTTTATTTGCGGTGATAATTATGTGGCGATGAAACATGGCCCTGTTCCTAGTGGCATTTATGATATTTTAAAAGTCGCTCGTGGCGACGGTTTTGCTTTACATGATGTCAACCCGAATAAAGCGTTTAAAGTTATTGAGAAGTTTATGGTTAAACCACTTCGCTCTACCGATATGGACTATTTCAGTGAATCTGATTTGGAATGTCTGGATAATACTATTAAAAAATATGGGCATTTACCCTTTAACGAGTTGACTGATTTGAGCCATGATGAAGCTTGGCAAGCGGTTGATGAAAACGATTGTATAAACCTTGAACAAATCGTGGGAATGATGCCAGATGCTGATGTTTTACTTGACTATCTGCGTGAGCCTTGCCTTGGGTAGGGCAGTGAGGCAAACTGAGTTAAAACCAAAACAGACTTGATAAGTTTATCTTTAGCCTAAATGAACATTAATAATAATATTAAAATAGTTATCCCTAACCGTTTTGTTGGTAACATTTAATGAAAGTACCATTCCTCGTAGGGTGGGTAGCGTCTTTTTGCTGCCCACCATCTAACTTTTTACTATCCAACTTTTCGAAAG
>QNEL01000148.1 GCA_003645185.1 Candidatus Parabeggiatoa sp. nov. 3 | reverse complement strand
GCGGTGAATATCCAAGGCTTGCTGGTAATAAGTCAAGGCTTTTCCGTATTGGTCTAGATTTAGGTACACGTTGCCGATGTTGCTCAAATCACCCCCTTCCCCGCGCCTATCCTTGATTTCGCGATCAATAACCAAGGCTTGCTGGTAATAAGTCAAGGCTTTTTCGTATTGGCCTAGACTTTGGTACACGTTGCCGATGTTGGTCAAATCAGCCCCTTCCCCGCGCCTATCCTTGATTTCGCGATCAATAACCAAGGCTTGCTGGTAAGAAGTCAAGGCTTTTTCGTATTGGCCTAGATTTTGGTACACTACGCCGATGTTGCTTAGGGCAGCACTTTCATTACGTTCATCATTAAGTTCACGGTATACTTCCAAAACCTGTTGATGGTGGCTCAAGGCGTTTTCGTATTGGCCTAAGTTATCGTACACCAAGCCAATGTTGCCAAGAAACTGACTGATATAACTTTTATCACCCAGTTCACGCGCTTTTTCTAATCCCGTTTGCCATTTTTCTAAAGCAGTGGGATAGTCAGCGGCGTCATAGGATTTTTCTCCTTCTTCTTGTAAACGATCAAGCTCAAGCGTCGGATTGCTGCTGCCACCTGATAAAGCTTGGCGCAATTCTCCTACGAATTCGGCTAACTCATCTTCACCAGCACGAGTCAACATTTCTTGGAATTGTTCAAGAATATTGCGGTGATTTATGAGCAGTTCCACAATTTTATCCGCATCTTGAGCTTGCATAGCGGTAAAAAATTCATCGGCAAATTGCTCCAGCGAAACTTCTTCCGCTCGCAGCCCCGCTACCGATATGAGCACTAGCAGTAAAGCCAGTGTCATGGTTTTCAGTGTGTTCATGTTGTTTTCCTGTTCAGGATTTTCAGTTAATGGGTGGATGGGATTATAACAGTTAGTGCTTTGGTTCTGGAAAATAAAAGAATAACGCAAGAGGCGCAAGAGACGTTTTGATTTTGAATTGAGTATCGAAAACATCTTTAGCGTCTTTAGCGTTTATTTCTTTTTCAATTGCTAGGATAAAAGAATAACGCAAGAGACGCAAGAGACGCAAGAGACGCGAGAGACGCGAAGCATCGCGTCTCTACGATGCACTAATCCATTATTCCTATGATCCTCTGTTAGTACAACTGATCGGGGGAATGAACGGATTGATGAGTGGGCGGTTTTTGATTCATCAGGTTGAGACGCGGTGCTAGAGAGGCTATGTTTCATCTTTCTGCGACGCACCAATCCGTTCATTCCTCTGATCCGCTGTACTAAATTGAATGGATAGAACGCTGATGACGCTGATTGTCATGATTTGCGCTGATTTTGATTTGCGCTGATTTTTTTCATCAAGGCAAAAACGTAAAGATAAGCGACGCACCAATCCGAACAATCCTCTGATCAGTTGTACTAAACAAATAAATAACGCAAAAGACGCAAAAGACGCAAGAGACGCGAAGCTTCGCCTCTCTACGACGCACCAATCTGCTCAATTCCCGGCACCTGGGCGAACACGCAGGTTCGCCCCTACAGCCATTAATTAAATTAATGTTGTTGCCTTTTGAGTTGCTTGAGATAATCTTCAATAAATTTTGGGTCTAAACCCGCCAACCTATCAACCGGTTTGAAATGAGGTAACACTTCTTCCGGTTTTAAACCCGCTAACCTCTCAGCCGGTTTGAGATGAGAAGCCAGCTCTTTGGCTTCAAAACGATCCAAAACCTCATCCACTGTTAAGTTCGCTAACCAAAGCGAACCAAATTCTTTACCCAATTTTGTTACGGCTTCTGGTGTAATTTCAAGGGCCATATCTTTTTCTCCTTTCAGTGTCTCAAAAGAAAGCTGCATCAAACCTTTGATAAACCACTGTAATTCATTGGCTATGGAAACAAAACCCAGTTTGTCCAGCTTTTGAAAGGCCTCTTTTTTAACCTTTTTTCGGCTGGCAAAACACTTTATCCAAAGATTGTGCGGTTCATTGGACAGTTCATTCAGTGACAATAATAAAACATTTTTTATAATGGGACATTGAGCGCGATAAACCCCTGGATATTCTGTCGCTTGATAACCCAGTGAGCTTAAAGTTTTAGCCTCTGGTTTTTTCGCACTTAACAATACTGTTTGCACTCTGTTAGCGGCTAACTTTTTAGAACGTTTAAAAAAGATGTCATAACCCATTGCTTGCTCAAGCGCCGCTTCATTGAATGATTCAGTATACTTAAATTCTATCAGAATATGAGAGGCTTGACTATCTCTTATGCCATCTGGCAAATGGGCGCGTTGCGCTTTTGTCCAACGGCCCGTTTTTCGCCTCAGTAACAAAATATCTGCCTCTGGTGGAGCCGTCATCACACTGACATCGGGGTGGACTTCAATACCAAGGGGAGACAATATGAGTTCTAGCAATCTCGCCAATAAGCGATGCCAAAAGGTTTTTTTGGGTGCCGTTGAGTCTTCAGGCTTATTTTGGTTGGGCATACAGTGTTGCTCGCTCCAAGGGGGTTAAAGGTTTGGTGTGCGTTTTTAACGCTTTATTCTTTTAAAGAAAATAACACAGAATTTAACAAAGTAAAAAAATAACGCAAGAGACGCAAGAGACGCAAAGGATTTCTCTTTTTCAGTTTCTTTAGCGCCTTTAGCGTCTTTAGCGTTTATTTATAAATAGACTTATCATTATTTCATTATTATATTATATTAATTGACATGCTCATCGAATCACCAATAATTCAATCCGTTTATCCACGTCATCCGTTGTACTCGATCCTCATAATGCGTTGTACTCTGATCCATTAATCAATTATGCCAAGACAAAACCGTGAAGAACACACGCCTGCGATGCAGCAATATTTGCACATCAAAGCGGAGTATCCCGATATGCTGTTATTTTTTCGCATGGGCGATTTTTATGAATTATTTTTTGAAGACGCTGAACGTGCGGCCCGTCTTTTAGACATTACCCTCACTTCTCGTAGTAAAACGGGGGGCAAAAGTATTCCTATGGCAGGGGTGCCGTTTCACGCGATTGAAAATTATTTAGTCAAATTAGTACGACAAGGCGAATCTGCCGTGATTTGTGAACAGGTAGGCGATCCGGCCACCAGTAAAGGCTTAGTTGAACGTCAAGTCACGCGCATTATTACACCAGGCACTTTAACAGATGAAGCTTTATTGGATGAACGCCAAGAGAGTTTATTAGGCGCACTGCATTCTGTTGAAGATTTGATTGGGATTGCGACGCTTGATTTAGCCAGCGGCCGTTTTACTTTGATCGAGGTGCAAGGGCAAGCTTTGTTGCATAGTGAATTGGAACGTTTGCGCCCTGCCGAATTATTGATCAGTGAAGACTGTCGTCTCGCTTTACCCAAAATCGCTTTTCGTAAGCAACCGCCTTGGTATTTTGAATTAGACACCGCGCGGCGTTTATTGACACAACAATTTGGTACGCGCGATTTATCGGGCTTTGGCTGTGAACATCTCACCGTCGCATTAAGAGCGGCCGGTTGTTTGTTGCAATATGCCCGTGAAACGCAACGTAGCCAATTACCCCATATTCAAGGGCTGTTTTGGGAGCGGCGCGAAGACAGTATTTTTTTAGATGCAGCCAGTCGGCGCAATTTAGAATTAGATAGCCGTTTGATCGGCCGGCGCGAGCATACTTTAGTTAATATCATGGATGAATGTGCTACGCCAATGGGAGGGCGCATGTTGCGCCGATGGTTACATCGCCCTTTGCGTGATGTTGATATCCTACAGGCGCGTTATCAGAGTATTGGGGTTTTATTGGAACAACAAAGCGTTGATAGGTTATATCAAGAATTGCGTGCGATAGGCGATATAGAACGCATTTTAGCGCGTATCGCTTTGAAATCGGCGCGGCCGCGTGATTTAGGGCAATTACGCACGGCATTAGGCACTTTACCCGAATTACAACAGCAATTGAAACAACTCAATAGCCCTCATTTACAAAGCTTAGCCGATAAAATCGGTACTTTTCCCCAATCTGACGCTTTATTGAAGGCCGCTATTGTTGAAAAACCACCGATGTTGGTGCGTGATGGCGGCGTGATTGCGCCGCGTTATGATCAAGAATTGGACGAATTACGCAATTTAAAGGAAAATGCTGGGCAATATTTGCTGGATTTAGAAAGCCGCGAGCGTGAAAGCACTGGGATTAGCAATTTAAAAGTGGGTTTTAACAAAGTGCATGGGTATTATATTGAACTCAGTCGCGTTCAAGCTGATAAAGTGCCTGCCCATTATATCCGCCGTCAAACGCTGAAAGCGGTGGAACGTTATATCACGGATGAATTGAAAACCTTTGAAGATAAGGTGTTAAGTGCGAATGAACGGGCGCTGAATCGGGAAAAATATTTATATGATCAATTGCTCGATAAACTGCTAGAATCCTTGCCTGAATTACAAAGCAGTAGTGCGGCTTTAGCCGAACTCGATGTACTCAACAATTTTGCTGAGCGCGCCGATACTTTGAAATTCTATCCTCCACAATTGACTGACAAAGAATACGTTGAAATCACTGAAGGGCGACATCCTGTCGTGGAAGCGGTGCAAGATGAGCCGTTTATGTCGAATGATTTAAAATTCGATCACACTCAACGTATGTTATTGATTACAGGGGCGAATATGTCAGGTAAGTCGGTTTATATGCGACAAACGGCTCTGATTGTATTATTGGCGCATATCGGCAGCTTCGTGCCCGCACAACAGGCGATCATCGGCCCCATTGATGCGATTTTTACGCGCATAGGGGCTAACGATGATTTAGCTGGCGGCCGTTCAACTTTCATGGTAGAAATGACAGAAACCGCGAATATATTGCATAATGCGACTCGTAATAGCCTGGTATTAATGGATGAAATCGGGCGCGGTACCAGCACATTTGATGGTTTATCGTTAGCCTGGGCTTGTGCAGAACATTTATCGCAGAAACTCGGGGCTTATACGCTATTTGCTACGCATTATTTTGAATTAACCGGCTTACCCGAACTGTATCACAACATCGCGAATATTCATTTAGATGCGGTTGAACAAGGCGACAAATTGATTTTTATGCACACCGTCAAAGAGGGGCCAGCGAATAAAAGTTATGGATTACAAGTCGCCCTATTGGCCGGTGTACCGAAACACGTTGTAAATCAAGCACGTAGCCACCTGAAGCAATTAGAAGCGCAACAATTAGAAATGGGTGCCCAACAAAGCGAATTACTTTTACAAGCGCCTCCCTCAGCCATGCCAGAAGTCGCGCCACATCCTGTCGTCACCCAATTACACAATTTGTCGCCTGAGGATATGACACCGAGACAAGCTTTAGAGATCATGTATCAATTGAAAGCGTTAGTAGAGGAAAACGCTTGAAACTGATAAAATGCCCCCTTTTCTCATCGAGCGATAAAAACCTGACACTCGATGATCAAGTTTTTGATGTTATTTGGCTTTATGGCAGTCAATCTTTGAGTATCTATTTATGCAAATCATTGATTATTAAGAAATTTAATTAATTTTTAGGCTTTTAAATATACTGCCAACCGCCACACAAGCTCCTTTTGCTTTTTGTAAAAACATCGAAAATGCTATTTCACATTTAGCTTCGCTGGCCTTCGGCTCACGGGTGTGATTAAAACTGCATGGCCAGGAACCCCAGGTTCCACCTGGGGCTATTCACATTCAACCCCTTCGGGGTTGTGCGTTTTAAGCTTTTATTTTTAAAATAAAAAAGCCATGTACTTTTAATCACACCCTCGGCCAGCGAAGCTAAATACAGTTTTGCTCGCAAAACTGTATTTCACGCAAAAGTTGCGCGCAACTTTTGCGTGAAATGTGAAATGGATATATTGGGTTAGTCACCTTTAGGTGACTTGAGCTTTTAGACAACTGCTTTAGCTGTTGGCTTAAAAATCAAAAGTAATAGCTACCTTATGACGATGCTAAGTATAAAATTTTTTTTAAATCAACGGTTTACAAAAAAATTGATCATTGAATGACAGGTTTTCAAAACCTGTCAGGTTTGGGCCGTCTTCGTTAACCAAAAAGGGTTTTTATGAATATTAATGAAATTCAATCATTTGTTCCACCAGTTCGCACTTTGATGGGCCCAGGGCCTTCCGATGTGCATCCTCGGGTTTTACAGGCTATGGCACGTCCAACTATCGGTCATTTGGATTCAAATTTTGTTGATATGATGGATGAGCTTAAGGTGTTATTACAATATGCCTTTCAAACTGAAAACGCCTTAACCATTCCACTTTCCGCACCCGCTTCGGCCGGCATGGAATGTTGTTTTGTTAATCTCATCGAATTGACTGATAAAGTGATTGTCTGCCAAAATGGTGTATTTGGTGGCCGGATGAAAGAGAATGTGGAACGTTGTGGTGGCATGGTAGTGATGGTTGAAGATGAGTGGGGAAGTGCTGTTGATCCTAATAAATTAGAAGAAACCTTGAAGCTTAATTCAGATGCGAAAATTGTTGCCTTCGTTCATGCCGAAACGTCTACTGGTGTGCAATCCGATGTGAAAACATTGTGTGAAATTGCGCACAAATACGATTGCCTCACCCTTGTTGATACCGTCACTTCGCTTGGCGGAACGCCGGTTAAAGTGGATGAGTGGCAAATGGATGCCGTTTATTCAGGCTCACAAAAATGTTTGTCTTGTACCCCTGGCTTGTCGCCTGTCACGTTTAGTGAAGCTGCGATTGAGAAAATTAAGGCGCGCAGGCTCAGGGTACAAAGTTGGTTCCTCGATCTCAATTTGGTGATGAGTTATTGGGCGAGCGGTGCAAAACGCGCTTATCACCATACTGCTCCCATCAATGCGCTTTATGGATTACATGAAGCTTTGGTGATGCTGAAAGAAGAAGGGCTAGAAAATGCGTGGGCGCGACATGAGAAAAACCATCAAGCCTTTCGTCTCGGTATCGAAGCGATGGGCCTGTCTTTTAAGGTGAAAGAGTCAGAACGTTTGCCACAACTCAACGCGATTAATGTGCCAGAAGGAATAGACGAAGTTGCAGTGCGTAAACGCTTGTTAACACAATACAATTTAGAAATTGGGGCTGGGTTGGGCAATCTAGCAGGCAGCATTTGGCGCATTGGCTTGATGGGTTATGCTTCTAACATGAAGAATATATCGTACTGTATCGGTGCTATGGCAGATATCCTTGGTAATTCGTAATCAGTTGTAGGGTGGGCGAACACGCAAGTTCGCCCCTACAGCCTGTTATCATATAACCCATCACCACATCAATCATCATTATGCTTAAAAAATATAACTTCGCTTTTTTTGGACTTTCAGGCTCTGGAAAAACCTGTATTTTGGCAGCCCTTGATATGCAGCGCGTAGAACATCCCGCGGGCTATACCTGTTCATTGCTACCTGTGACGGTGAAACGCCCAGTGGGCGAACCTGAAAAGTGGACGGATGAAGAAAAGGAAGCTGATATTCTCTATAAAAGTAGCGATAGGCTTGAGGAAGCTAAACAAGAATTAGAACAGGGTACTGTGCCAAGGGGAACAGAATTAACGATAGATTTTATGTTTGATTATAAATTTTCATCGCCTAAAATAGGAGAGTTTTGTGCCAGATTAATGGATTATGGTGGTGAATTAGTCAATCCTAACAATGCGCCTCAAGATATTGCAAAAGAATTGCGCGAAAAATTGAGAGGTATGGATGGTATTTTCGTGTTAGCGCCTGTGCCTTTTCCTAATGATATTAAACAGGGCAAGACTGAAAAACTCAATAGACTGCAAAAAACTTTAGGGCTAATACAATTTCGTCAGACTATTCCCATTGCCTTGTTAGTGACTAAATGGGATCGTATTGCCGCCTTACCCAGTTCGATCCTTGTCGAACCCTTAAATAAAGATGAACTCCCTAGCATCGAACATCGTGATTTATATAATGATCTCGTGAATAAAGTGGGTGAAGACAATTGTAAAGCTTTTCCTATCAGCGCCTTTGGTGAAAGTGAGCGGCAAGCTACAGAAGATGGCAAGGAAAGAGAATTGCCTAAACAAGTCAACCCGCTGATGTCGTTTGGCTTATTGGAGGGTTTTATCTGGTTAACACAACGCTTACAAACGATTAAATCACAACGCAATGCGATTAGATTACAAAATGATATTATAGAGTTGCAAAATTATGAACAAACTGTAGCCCGTTACAAAGCTTGGTTCCCCTATCCTTCATTGTCTTTATGGCATCTTAAACGTATCGGAAAAGAGATTATCAACCTCTTTCCTAAACATTCAGAACAAGCAAAGCGTGCTAAACAGGCACTGCATCGCTGTTCAAAGATATGGCTCCTTCGTTTAGTCGTTTTACCCTTCGTTTTTATAGGTGTCTTATTACTCTATTTGTGGACTTCTCAAGCTTATGAAGATAAAAAAAGCTATGATGAGGTTCACAGTACTTTAAATGCTCCCAACGCTGATTTCGAGGAGATTCAAAAAGCGGAACAGTGGCTAGAAAATTATTACTATACGACACCACTTTGGCATCCTATTTCGTGGCTCTTTGTGGTTAGCAATGGCACGGCTAAATCTGAACTCGATAAATCGCGTCACCTGAACGAACAACGGTTTTGGCAAGCGATACAACAAGCTACCTCTCTAGTAAATAAACGGGAAGCGGCCAAAGCTTATATAAAGGTACTGCCTAATGGGCTGCATATTGCTGAAGTTGAAGTCATTCTCACGCAAACAGAAGAGATTTTGCGTCAAAAACTCGAACAGCAATGGTGGCAAGCTGTAGAACAAGCGCCGTCTGTGACGGCTAAACTGAAAGCGGCGCGTGCTTACCTTAAAGCCTTGCCTAACGGTGAACATAAGGCAGAAACTAATAGTCTTATCGTACAAGCTGAAGAAACCTTGCTTCAAGAAAAAGAACAACGTTTATGGTTGGCTGTCACGCAAGCTGAAACAGACAGTGCGAAAATCACGGCGGGACGTCATTATCAAGAAGCGTTTCCAAACGGTCAACATCGGGCTGAATTGCTGAATATCATTGTACCCATTGAAGATGCATTACGTGAGCAAGAGGAACAACGCTTGTGGCAACCGGTATTAGAGGCCACTTTTCCACGCACTCAAAAAGAAGCCGCGCAAAATTATTTGCAAGAAAAACCCAATGGACGATATGCCATTGAAGCTAAAAATAGGGTTCTGCAAGCGGAAACGAGATTACATGAAGGAGAAGAACAACGCTGGTGGCTACCCGTAAAGCAAGCGATTTCAAAGCGTATTCAGGTGGAAAAAGCACGCGCTTACTTAGAAGCGATGCCTTTGGGTAAACATGCCGCTGAAGCTGATGGGCTCATTGCAGAATATGATTATCAAAAAGAGTGGTTGGCTTTTCAAACGGAATATTATGAATTGTTTAATGAAAGCCTGTTTTTAGAGGCTGCTCTGCATTTAAGCCAGCGTCAGTCTAAAAATGATCCGAATTTACAGACTTTGAAACGGCAGTTTCTGGCTAATATTTTTAACTCGCTTGAAACTCAGAACAGTCGCTTGATTAGCAGTAGAAAATGGTTTGATGCTTATGAAATCTTGGATAATTATGGCAATTGGCCGGCTGAATTCCAAGATATGCAAAAACGCGCCAAGGTGCGTACTTTACGGAAAAAAGTGCAAGAAGCGAAGGATCGTTATCTGTACCTCAGCTTTTTTGAAGCGAGAGACGTAGAACGTGCTGATAATTATTTACGTTCAGCCCCTTTGCATACGATGCGGGATAAAGTGAAAGCGTACAAAAAGTATCTGATTGAAATCAAAAATCCATTGAAATTGGAACTCATTTTGGCAAGGATCGAATGGGGAGACTTAGATGATGACGATAATATCGTGACGGTTTTTTTGGATGGTAAGAAAATAATAGAAAAGACGAAGGTTAATGCGGAGAAAAATGATTATACAGAGGAAATCGGCCGCGTTTTTTTTGAAAAGAAACTGAATACAATGGTGACTCTTAAAGTCAGAATTATCGAGGATAATTGGCTTTCAAGTTCTGATGACAATGGGCAAGCCAGTCGAACCCTGAAAGTTGAACAATTAGATGGTTTGATTCTTAATCTGAGGCCCCCAAGCAATGAATTTACGAATAAAGCCGTATTGCGGCTGAAGGGAATGCCCTCTGAACCGCATTTGCCAGATTGGGGAGGCTGAAGGGGCTGGGTGACTATTGATAACTGATAACGGAATAGAAAATGTTTTTAATTGCACAAACTCCGCGAGCAGGGGAAGGTAATCATTGTCTTGTAGTGCCCTGTCGTTTGCCGATTTCAGAACGGGAAGTCTTTGATCGCATCAATACGGCCATTTATCAATCTGAAGGCAAAGATTATATTGCGGTCAGTCAATTAGTTGAACAAACGGCTAGTGTTCGTCAAGGTAGTGAAATATTGGTGTTAGTCGGTGTTAATGTTGAAGACTTGTCAAACCGTCAGCGCGCTGAGGTACGTTCAAAACTAGAATATTATTTATCTCAATTTGAAATACTCGTCACACAGACGATTGATTGGCCGGATCGTTGTACTTTACTGGTTTATCGTACTGAGTTAGAACGCTGGGGGCAAGATAAGGTGTTTACTCGTCTACCTCGGAAAAGGGTGCGTAATCATTATAATAAAGAAGGTTGTTTATCATTTTTAGGTTATTTATTTCACCCCAAAAAATTAAGAGTGCTTCACAAATTATCAAGTATGCCAAGCCTTCAGAAAAACAGTATAGACAAAATAGAAACGCATCAGTGCAGCACTCATGGGAAAGGGTTTCATTTTTCTAAAGCGTGGTTTGTGATTTTGATGATGGTTATCACGATAGGTGTTGTTAGCCTGATTCAATACAGGAAACATCACGAACAGCCGACACATTTGATAGCCCCTAAAACAAAGGTTGAAACCTTTCTTGAAGAGTTATATCAACACGGACTTATTGACAGCAAGCATGATCGCGAAGCGAAAGAGGAATTAGAGCGTTTATTATGTGGTACGCCCGATAAACGGTTATCTCAGTGTCATGAATTACCTATAAAATTAAATGATATCAACGGTTTAACAACAACCTTGTTGAAAGAGAAGGCCTCACGCGATTTCTTGAGAACGCAACTGAATCTGGAACAGATTGATTCACTGGACACGATTGTCAAAATCCGTAATCAATTAAGACGGCTTGATGCGGCTTTAGCGAATACGGTACCCATAACAGTTTATATACCTTTGTTAAGTGAAGAAGAAGTCACCATTGCCAAGAGATTAGAAAAACAGCTAAGCCAAGCTTTGCTAGAAGAACACAAATTAGATAAAAAATTAGTTCATTACTTAAATGAGGATCAGGTTGCTCTGACACGACAAGTCACATTTAAGCAGCTTTTAAACATTTGGGATGAAATCTTTTCAAGAAAACACCTTTATAAGGCAAAACAAGAATTAACACGGTTGCTCAATCAGGTTTGCAATCAATCCCTAATCTGTCAAATCGAAAAATTGCATCGATATCGTGAGCCTCAATCTATTCAATATATTATTGAAGCTCCAGAAACAGAGCAATACTTCATTTCTGAGGAACTGGGTTTGAATAAACTGAATCATATGCCTGAACCCGATCAAGTTGTCGCGATTCGTAACGCTTTAAGAACTCTCTATGCCCACCTGAATGAGAAAATACCAGAGCGCATTTTTTTGCCGTTATTTCAACAGGAAGATGTGATGCTGATCTCTGAATTAAAACTAGAATTTGAATTGAATGAGCCTTCAGTCAGCTTGTTAGAAGGTTTAAGAAAGAAAATCAATAAAAAACCGTATCGCTTTTTCAAAAAATCAATGAAAAAATTGATTCAGAAAATTGATGAGGTGAAAGAACAACTACAAGGATTTGATATAAGCAAGGATAAACCATAACAACTACAAGGATTTGATATAAGCAAGGATAAACCATAACAACTACTGTAGTTAGGGTTATCCATAACAACTACAAGGATTTGGTATAAGAAGGGATAAACCTGGGGTGTTAAATTTCAGGTATTTTGGCTACTTTTTTTTCACCCAAGATTTGTAGGGTGGGTAAACGGGCGGCAATGAACTCAATAATAAACCCAGATTTCACCGCCCGTTTGCCCACCATCTCTCCTTCAGGGAATAAAAATAGGGTGAAAAATAAACCAAGAAATGTATTTATATTTAACACTCCAGGATAAACCCTAAGAACTACTGTAGTTTGGATAAACCCTAAGAACTACTATCTATAGTTAGGGTTATCCTTTCTTATATCAAATCCCTGTCGTTAGGGTTAAGTACTGAACCATAAATTTTCAGGTATTTTAATAGAAGCAACCAGTAGAGACGCGATGCTTCGCGTCTCTGCATAGTACCAAATAAAATACTATTTTGGTGCAAAAAATAACAAGAGACGCGAAGCATCGCGTCTCTACAAAAAACAAGATTTGCTACGCATCACGTCTCTACAAAAAACAAGAGACGCATAGCATAGCAAATCTACCCCTTTGCTGTAAAATACCTGTTTATTTGTGCTTCAGTACTTATCCATTCTTATATCAAATCCCTGTAGTTTCTTTCAGCAACTCTCGCAAAAACACCCAAACCTGCCCAACACTACCAATATGCAGTTTTTCATTAGGAGAATGGGGATATTTAATCGTCGGGCCGATGGAAATCATATCCATACCCGGTATTTTCTCGCCAATGATCCCACATTCAAGCCCGGCATGCATCACTTCCACGATAGGTGTTTTATCAAATAACCGCTCATAAATCTCAACACTTTTAGCCAGCAACTTCGATTCGTTATTTGGCTGCCAAGCTGGATAAAGACTTTTACTGTGTGCTTCTCCTCCCACTAAGCGAGTACAAGCCTCAATCCGATGAGTCAGTGCTTCAAGCCTTGATTCCCGCGAACTTCTTTGGCTAGTGATAACCTTTAATTTCCCCGCTTCAATACAGATAGTGGCCAGATTATTTGACGTTTCCACCACCTGTTCCATATCAGTGAACATGGCAGAAACGCCGTGCGGTAGCACCATAATAAAATCAATGATCTGAGCCGTTTTTTCCAACGTCATCGCTTGATCGTAGTGCCCCTCACCCGCTTCGATTTTGATGAATAAGTCAGGCTCAGTATTTTGATATGCCGACTTTAAGCGCGTTTCAGTTGCTTGTACAATAGTCTCAACTGTTTCAATCTTGTTTTGCTGAACCAACACCCACGCTTCGGCATAACGAGGAATAGCGTTATGGACACTACCGCCACTGATGTCTACTAACCGAATATCAACTTGCGTTGTAAGCGCATAGAGTGTTTGGTTCAACACTTTAATCGCATTGGCTTTTTCAGCATTGATATCAATCCCAGAATGTCCCCCTGTCATACCAGAAGCATTGATTTTCATCAGTTGAAAACCAGTCGGTACATCGCACAAATCAATCGGTACGGTAATGTCAGTATTTAACCCCCCAGCACACCCTACAGTAAAATGCCCTTCATCTTCACCATCAAGATTAATCAAGAGGCTACCTTCAAAAAAACCGGGTTCTATCGCACTGGCACCCACTAAACCCGTTTCTTCATCTACGGTAAACAGTAATTCCAATGGCGGATGAGAGACTTCCTTATCCTTTGCATAAGCCATAGCGATGGCGATAGCAATACCATTATCAGCACCCAAGGTTGTTTTGTCGGCCGTTAGCCACTCTCCCTGATAAATCAATTTAATGGGATCGGTGGTAAAATCATGATCGGAATCAGACGTTTTTTCACAAACCATGTCTAAATGCCCCTGAAGAACCACAATAGGGGATTTTTCATAGCCTGGTGAAGCGGGCACTTTAATTAAAAGATTTTGCACTTTGTCAGTGACAACGGCAAAACGATTTTCCTGAGCCCAATTTATTAACCAATTCCGAATCGCTTCTTCATTTTTGGAACAACGTGGAATCTGGTTGATCTGTTCAAACCACTTCAGAATCTCTTCTGTTTTAGTCTGTTCAAGTGTCATTATTTAATACTCCAGTGTAGGATCGTTTCTATTTGAATATATAGCCATTACGGCGTTTGATGAAAGGGCAACCACAAGGGCAATATTGTAGAGGCAATTTGTAGGTTTGTTTCAATGCCATATCGGGCAGACACGCAGGTATGCCCCTACAAAACACAAAGTATTTAGGGGTTGTAGGGGCGAACCTGCGTGTTCGCCCAAGCTTAACTAATCATTTTTGATTGTTGAATGATTATCTTGACAAGGCAGCCGTATATAAAATCGACTCCCCTTCCCTTCTTGACTTTTAACCCCAATTGTTCCTCCATTTTTTTCCACAAATTCTTTGCACAATATCAAACCTAAGCCTGTGCCTTTTTCTTTATGAGTTCCAAAAGTCGTATAAGAAACATCAGATCGGAACAGCTTGTGGATATTTTCTGGTTTAATGCCAACACCAGTGTCTGAAATGGAAATTTCGACCAGATTCTCTTGTGCTTGTTTAGCCGATATCTCTACTTGGCCGTTTTCTGGGGTGAATTTGATCGCATTAGCCAGTAAATTTCTGAGAACCGTATCAAGCATGTTCTCATCAGCAAAAACCAAGCTAGTCTCCTCAATAGAGGAGAAGATGTTGATGTGCTTATTTTTGGCATGCTCATTCAAAAAGGCAATATTTAGATCAACTATTTGGGATAAGTTTAATATTGCCGGAGTCACTTTCAAGGTACCCGTTTGTGATCTTGACCATTCTAACAAATTTTTAAGTAAATCATAGCCTTGCCTTGAGGATTTCAGAATACTCTGAATATAGTCTTCTTTTTCAGCTGCACCCAATTTCATATTCGGATCTGTCAATAGAAATGACAAACCCAGTAAAGCATTAAAGAGATTGATTAAATCATGCGAAATAATGGAAAAAAATTTGTCTTTTGTGGCTAGGGCTTGTTTGAGGCCTTCCTTTGCCGCTTTGAGTTCCAAATGCGTATTGACGCGCGTCATCAATTCTTTGGGATTAAAAGGTTTAGTGACATAATCAACTGCCCCGACTTCCAAGCCTTGAATGATATCCTCTTGTTCTGTTTTAGCCGTCAAAAAAATCACAGGGATATCCTGAGTGTCAACGTCTTGCTTTAACCGTTTGCACACCTCAAAACCGTCCATATCGGGCATCATAACATCCAGCAAAATGAGATCAGGCAATTTCCTTTTAATGGACTTCAAAGCATTAGCCCCACTTTGGGCAATAGCTGGACTTAAGCCATTTGCCTTCAGAATACTGCCTAACATTTTCAAATTCATCGCATTGTCATCTACGACGAGAATGAGTTTCTTATTGCTCACCTGATCACTCCTTTTAACATTCAATAAAACCCGATATTAAACCAGGTTTGCTTGAGAAAATAAAACATTGATGAAGTGTTAATCTGTATTCTCTCGTCAATATTCTTTGAAATATTCTAACCCAATCACTCAATAAACGCACTATAGCTTTTTCCGTCAATGTTTTAATAAAAAAACAATTAACAATTAACAATTAACAATTAACAATTAACAATTAACAATGAACAATTATTATGTGCCTCAATGAGTGTTATTACAATTAAATAATTTATTTTTTGTCTATTTTGTCAAAAAAAAATATAAAATAAGAATTATATTTAAACCCTAACTACAAGGATTGTATATAATAAAGGATTGGATCGGGGTACGACGAAGTTTAAATCCTTTTTTAAGTACTGAACCATAAATTTTCAGGTATTTTACCGCAAGGGGCAACCACAAGGGATTGCCCCTACGAACCGCCCGTAGGGGCAATCCCTTGTGGTTGCCCCTCTTCTTGGTTGTTTCTTTTAATTAAAATACCTGAAAATTTAT
>QNEL01000147.1 GCA_003645185.1 Candidatus Parabeggiatoa sp. nov. 3 | reverse complement strand
TAAAAGCGGGCCGCAAAATGAATTTGGAACGAAAAGCGGGCCGCAAAATGAATTTGGAACGAAAAGCGGGCCGCAAAATGAATTTGGAACGAAAAGCGGGCCGCAAAATGAATTTTGCACTCCAAGCAGCCGCAAAATGAATTTTGCACTCCAAGCGGGCCGCAAAATTTATTTTGTAAAATGACCCTTTTTTTTGGGAATGCGCCCTCTTTATATAGAAACCCCTAAAAAGCGCATCATTTTTCAAGTGATTCTGCACCCAGTCAGCCCAGTCAGCCCAAAAAACGGTAGACACCCTCCTTGAATTATCGAATCGCTTAGGTTATGAATTTCGGACTGTCAGTGTCATTTTACCCGTCACACCTGACATCAAAATTGAATGGTTTAATCAAGCACTATTTGATTATTTTTTCGATAAAACAATGGGTTCTATGAAAATTAACTTTAGTGACATTGAGAATGATATTAAAAGAATTCGTGGAATTTGAGGTGTTTTTTTAATAAATTGACACCCTATTTTTATTATTGTGTTAAGGTTGTCGTCAGTCATTTTTATTGTCGTCAGCCTTTTTTATTTAAAGAGATTTACGTGCCTCATTGAATAGAAGCCTTGATTTTCATAAGAACTCTAAGTGCTTGTAAAGAAATAACCGAAACAAATTGCCTCAGAACTAGCCCGTCTCTTTAGTACTTTGGCTCCGGGGATTAACCGGATTGGTGCAAAACGGTAATTCACCTTATCGAACAAAGGAACTACCGATCAAGCTTATAAATATAGACACATCACACAGCAATCCGGTCAAACCCCCGATCCGTTGTACTAAACAAATGTCCAAGTTATTTCTTTACAAGCACTAAGGATAAAGAACTTTACAAAACGGAATCAAAACAATGATAATGACGCTTGAGACAATTGATTTTACGCCATCAGCAAGCGTAAAATGAGCCAAACTCATAAAAAAAACGACTGCACAAATTATGGAACGCTCAACTAACCTAAAATGAGAAACGATTATGCAAACAGTGACAATTAATCCTTTTATGGAAATGAATCCTTCTATATTGCCAATGAATGCACAGCGCGAGCTTTATGATTTTTATCAATTTTTGGTTAGCAAATATGCAGCCAAGCTCAAAAAATCACGCTATCTCAACTTGTGCCACGTCAAGTCAGTGCATTTGTACCCCTTTTGAAAAAATCCATTTATGACTGATAAACGTTTTTTTGCGGATTCAAATATTGGGTTTATATGCTTTTATGTCCTTTTAACCTGGTAAAACTGAAAAATCAATAGAAATTATTAGTCATACCTCGGCAGTTCTAAGTACACAAGTTATCAACGAATTATGTGTCAACTTGATAAAAAAGCGGGATATAGCGAATCCGAAATACCGCAAACTATCAAAAATATTTATTCGCATTATCAAGTCATGAGCATTGATGAAAAACTCATCATAGACGCTTCAAAAATTAGAACCACACATCGGTTGTCTTATTGAGGATAGTTTGATTGTGGCATCGGCAATTTCCAGTCAATGTGATATTTTATACTCGGAAGATATGCAGCATAATCAAACTATCCAAAGTACAACCATTATCAATCCATTTTTGAAGCAAACGTAAAAGCGTAGTCAGGAATCAAAACAATGATAACGGCGCTGCCTTTGTTGATATTGTCACGAAGGGTGTTATCTTATTGATTACTGAGGAATTAACGGAAACTGAATAGGGCGCATTCCCAAAAAAAGGGTCATTATCAATCTTGGCCGAAAGCAAAATAAATTTTGCACTCCAAGCAAGCGGGCCGCAAAATAAATTTTGCACTCCAAGCGGGCCGCAAAATAAATTTTGCACTCCAAGCGGGCCTTCAAAATTTATCTTGATGACCCTTTTTTTAGGAATGCGCCCAACTGAATATCTAGCGATGTCTCTCACAAAACAGCACATTTTATCCACTGTTCAAGGCTTGCCAGAAACCATTGAATTGGAGGAACTGATAAGCTTATTGACTACACTGAATTTAAAAAACCCAACGACTGCTTCACAACCAGAGGTGACGCAAACATCACTTTTAGAAGCCGCTAAAAAATATGCGGGTTGTGTAGAAGGGCCAGCCGATTTATCAACCAACAAAGCTTATTTAGAAATTTTGTAGTGGTCAACAGGATGTTAAACAGAAAATGAGGGTTTGAACAAATCTATTTCACATTTAGCATAGCACACCGAAGGGAAGCTATGCTAAATACAGTTTTTGCGCGCAAAAACTGGGGCAAAAAAACGTGATAGAACGCTGATTGTTATGATTGTCATGATTTACGCTGATTAATATTGATCTGTTCAACATCAATCTGATCACTACACTTATTTAGAAATTTAAATGAAAAAGATCAATTTCATCAATGGGCCAAAAAGCAGTTTATTAATGCGGCATATCCGCTTTTAACCTGCGAAGCTGTTATTTCTGAAACTAGGTTTTTATGACAATAAACGATCCTCCAATCCTAATGTGATCATGCAAATCATTTTATCCCCAATATCGAATAATTTTGGTGAATGAAACTTTAAGGGGCAAATGACGCGCCATACGCTTGCTGCCCCTTTTCTAACGGCCTACGATTTCTATTTCCCGAAGGTGGGTTGGCTTTTGGAATGGGTTTTGGGTTGTAACTGAAGGGCACCATTCCGATAAATATAGTCCTGAACCTCACCAGACGCATCTCTTTTGCTCACAAACTTAGCGCCTTCAAGCTTGGCCCCTGTGAGGTATCCTTTTTTGAATGCCTCCAGACTCAGGAAAGCGTCTTTGAGAATGGCATTTTTCAGCTTTGCGCCTTCCAGTTCAACACCCACCAGATAGGCTCCGGTGAGATTGGCCCCCTGAAGAGTGGCATCTTCCAAAGTCACCCTAGCCAAATGCGCTTTTTCAAGGTTAGCGCCATTTAAGTTCGCGCCCCTAAAATCAGAGTTCCACAAGCTGCTACCTTTTAGATTGGCATTCTGTAAATGAGCGCGTTTGAAGTTGGCATAGGTGCAGGAACACTGCTCCAGATTAGCGCCTTCAAGGTGTTCCCGCTTTAAGTTTGCACGATCCAACGAACAGTTAGGACAAACCTTAGTCTTTTTAAGTTGTTTCAGGTGGTTTTCATTTAAGGGGTGAACAACGGAACCTGGCAATGGGATGCCCCTCAAGTCACATGAGGAAAGCAATATGGAAAGGGTTATAAGCACAAATAATCTAATCATTTTTTTCTCCTTGTTATAGATAGGGCAGACACGCAGGTATGCCCATACAAAATTCAAGGTCATAACGGGCTGTAGGGGCGAACCTGCGTGTTCGCCCAAGCCTAAGGATCATTATAACCGATTTTTGGAATGGCTGGTATTTAAATCGCCAGTGCAAAAAAATATTTTGTGGTGTTAAATTAAGTTTGCTATATTAGTTCTAATGACAGAGTCAATTTTGGTGAATGAAATTGCAAAGGGGCAAAGGACTATAAATTATTAAGAGTGCTGTCGTTAATATTTGCTGATTCTAACGGATTTTTGGAAAACCATAATTAATGGGATTTTTCCATTAATTGAAAGGGCGAACACGCCCTCCTCAAAATCCGTTACAATCAGAATATTTGTTAAACATAAACGAATTGGAAAACTCAAATGATTTTGAAAGCCATTAAATATTGTAGAAATAAAGCGGATAAAAACGAATGGACTATTAGAGGTAATCCAATTGATAATGAATGGTTGGATTTAAACCAAATTAATTTGATTGTGGGCAAAAACGCTTCTGGAAAAACGAAAACAATACAAATTATCCGTGAAATGGCTGATTTATTAGCTGGCGATACTAAGCTTTCACAGCTCATTTATGATACTTCCACTTATGAACTCATGTTTGAAGATGGAAATGAGAAAATTGAGTATTTTTTGGATTTTAAAAACGGTCGAGTCATTCAAGAAATGCTCAAAATTAATGAACAGGAGAAGTTGAATCGTCTCAAAGGTGAATTATTTTACGAGGAAATTGGCCAAAAACTCTCATTCGAGACTGATGAGGATTCATTAGCCTTATCAAGACGGAATTCCAAACAACACCCCTTTTTTGAAAACCTTTATCTATGGGGAAAAAATCTAAGTCACTATCAATTTGGTGATAAACTGGGCAAAAATGTCGCGATTAAAGATATTAATAGAATAAAGGAAGATGATGACGTTGATTTAAAAGATGGGGATGACGTTATCGGCATTTTTGTAAAAGGAGAGAAGCGTTTTCATAATCAATTCATTGACTCCGTTATCAATGATATGAATAGGCTTGGTTATCCTCTTGATAAAATCACTGTCAATGCCTTGAAACGTTTACCATTCGGTTTTGGTTTAAGTGTTCAAGAAACAGAATTAAAAGACTTCACTGATCAAATGGAGATGTCACAAGGCATGTTTAGAGCTTTATCATTATTAATTCAACTGAATTATTCCCTTTTAGCTCAAATTCCAAGCAGCATCCTGATTGATGATATTGGTGAAGGTTTAGATTATGAAAGAGCAAAGGCCTTAATTGAATTAATCATTGAGAAGCTTAAAGGTTCTTCTGTGCAAGTCATCATGACAACGAATGATCAGTTTGTTATGGATAAGCTGCCATTAGAATATTGGTCTGTGATTCGACGACTCGAAAACAAATCCATTTTTTACAATTACAAAAACGCAAAGCAAACTTTTGATGATTTTGTATTCACTGGATTAAACAATTTTGATTTTTATGCTTCTGAATTTTTTATTCATGGTTTTGACGATTATGTAAAAGACGTTATCTAATGAAGAAAATAGCCATTTTTGTTGAAGGAGAAACAGAATGTGAATTTGTTAGCAAATTTATAAAAGAAGTGATTGGACAAAAAAATATTTCCATAGATTCTTACAAAGGTTCAGGTGGTAAAAAATACCCAAGAACCTATGTACTGTTAGCAAAATCTTCTATAACTGATGAAAAGTATTATGCTCTTATTTACGTTAGTGGCACAGATAATCAGGTTAATCATGACATTAAAAGAAAATTGCCAACACTGAAAGCACAAGGTTTCGATAAAATTGTTGGATTAAGAGATTTACGCGGTGAACAAAAAGGTTCGGAAATGAGTTTAGCTGATTTGCCAAAGCTAGAATTAGCTTCCAAAGTGATTGAAAAGTATTGTTTTCCTTTAGCAACCCATATTGTGATCGCGGTAATGGAAATTGAAACTTGGTTTTTAGCTGAAACCAATCACTATGCTTGCATTGATGAAAAATTGACAAAAACAAAAATTCTTTCCAAGCTTGGATTTAATCCTTACACCGATGATTTAACTTTAAGACTTAAACCTGCCGAAGACTTGAAAAAACTATATCAAATGGTAGGTAAATCTTACAGTAAAAAACGTGATCATAGAGAAAGAACAATTGAATGTCTTGATTATGCCAATATTTACATTGAACTTAAAAATAGGATTGTTAAATTAAAGGAACTTGTGATAGAAATTGATCAATTCTTTGATTAACTGTAGTCAGTCGGATAGGTTTCCTTATGAACAATTATTAATGTGGTTTATGTGGAAATGGAACATTAATTAAATTAAATATTGTGCGTGCTTAAATCATTTTCGTTATTTAAGCCTCAGGCAATGAACAATTTTGAAAAAATCGTTTTCCTGTATTGTATTAAGATTATTAGATTATGATAAAAAGTCTCTATATAGATAATTTTAAAATCTTAAATGATTTTCGACTGAACTTTGAGCCAGTTACGGTTTTGATTGGAGAGAATAGCGTTGGCAAATCCACTGTTTTGCAAGCTTTGGAATTACTGTCTTATTTTACTCAAGGTAAAAAATATGGCACGCTTGATAATTATCTATTGAACAATGGTTGGGCTGTGAAGGATATCAAATCTATTTTAAGCCGTAAGCAATTGGTCATTTTTCAATTAGATATTGCACTATCCGAAAATGTATATCAATGGCGTATCGAGTTCAAAGTCACAAACAATAAGCTCTCCTTGGTTACTGAATGGATAAAAGATGAAACTGAGCATGAGTGGTTATTTAGAAAAAGCGGGGAAGCCAAAATAACAAATAGGAACGGTAAGCGTATGCCTAGCGTTGATGTTTCTTTTTTAAGTTCAGGATTGAGTTTTTTGGATGAAAATAGTCACAAAAAAGATTTTTCAGAACTGATTGCACTTAAGCAATACTTGAACAATATTCATTTTTTCGACTTTTCAGCTACGGATAAACTCAAAACGCCTTCCCGTATCAATGATGAACCAGTAATAGGCAAGTTTGGAGAACATCTGACTTCTTTCTTATATCAGCAACCCAAAACGGTTTTAGTTGAATTATCCAAAAAACTGGCTGATTACATTCCATTCATTAAAAATATTAGAATAACAAAAAAACATTCCGGTGAAGTTGAATTAAATATACAAGAATGTTTCAATAATCATTTTATAGAGGCGAATTATCTTAGTGATGGCATGATGCGAATTTTAGCCATTATATCCTTATCTTTGATGGGAGAAACTGCCAAAACGATGATGATAGAAGAAATTGAGGATGGTATCAATCCTTACTTGATGGAAAAAATTGTAGAAACGCTGATGTCAATTGCCCAATCAGAGGCAAAACAATTTATACTCACTACTCATAATCCGTTAATTTTGGATTGGATGCTCGTAGAGAGTATCTATTTGTTGTACAGAAATAAAGAAACAGGAGAAGTACGAGCTAAGCGGTTTTCTGATAGTTCAACTGTACTCAACAATCTTGATTACATGAATCCCGGTGAGATTTGGATATCTTTTGATAAAGAGTCCATAGTGAGTAGTTCTAGTTGAAACTGCTCATTAGCACTGAGGAAAAATACAGTGAAGACTTGTTATGCCAAGTATGAGAAAACTCAAAATAGGATTGATAGGAGAAGGTGCCAATGATGTCGGTATTGCTGATGGTTGTGGTGGTTGGCGATTTGGCACCATGTCCGATTATCTAAAGCAACTATTGGGTAGTCAGTTTGACTTAGAATTTATTCCTATTAAGATAACCCAAAAAGATACAAAGGCTCTCAAGACACCGCAAGGATTGGGTGGTAGGTATTCTAAAACAAAATTCAAAGGTTCTGCTAAAAAATTAAAGTATTTTTTGATGCACTATCAAAAAGTTGATTTTGACGTACTCGTCTTTTTTTCGGATACCGATAAAATGCAAGGCGAAAAATCTTCAGAAATAGAAGCCAAAAAGCAATATAAGGAGAGAAAAAGTTGGATAGAAGAAGGTTTTGCGGTAGTAAAAACACGCCTTAATCTCCATTGTATTTTGATGATGCCTATAAGAATTTTAGAATGCTGGCTACTTGGGGATGCTGAAGGCTTTGAAGAACTGGGTTGTTCTCCTCAAAAACCTAAGTTGCCAAAGAAGCCTGAATTTATCTGGGGAGAAGTTGACAACCCAGAAAGTCATTATCCCAAACATTATCTCAAGCGTATTTTAAAGAATTGTAATTTTGACAGTAATACAGAGGTTTTTAAAGACATTGTTCGTCATAACAACATTGATAATCTGAGAAAAAACTGCCCAAATAGCTTTGAACAGTTTTATCAAGACATTGAGGAATTTAAGAAAACGCTTTTCTAACAGATTTGTGGGAGAGGGTTTTAATTAATCTCAATGTTCAAAGTAGCAAGCCCATCAAGGAATGGGGCAACCACAAGGGTTTGCCCCTACATGCCACCATCATCAGAATAAACTCTCATTTCACATCAAATGCAACCAATCCGGTAGCCCATTCATCATTATCCAATGAAATTTGTCCCCTTTCTCCATGCACGGCGTGTGCAAATAAGAGCCTTTCTAAAGGATTGAAAGCTCCGGCACGGCCTTTAAAAGGCCCTTGTTCTAACAAGGCGACATCAATCGGTTCCAGGCTGGTCATGAATTTGAGGGTTTCTTCGCCAACGTCTTCTGTAAATAATCCGGTTACCTCCATCAGTTCTCGCGTTTTCCTCGCATCAAGGCGGGCCGCTTCCGGCCTATGGCTTCGTTTCGGAAAAATGGAGGAGATAGCGCCAGTTGGACTGATATTGAAAATATAACAATAATAATCTACCCATTCGGATTGATTATGCAAGGTGAAAGTGATGATCTCCTCTTGATTCATCGTCTGCTTTTCAAGCTCTTGTAAACGGTAGGGCCCCTTCGTTTTGCGATAATATTGATTTTGATTTAATCCTCTGATTCTGATACGCCTGCAATTTGGGCCGGGTTGGCAAAAGCTGACGGGGCTTAGAACGTAAGCTTGTAATCCGACGGGTAACTGACTGCCGCGACTGCTTTGCAGTGCTTTGAGTTCACGAACACGGGCCAGTTTGTTTAGATTCTCTTCTAGCAATTCAATGCCTCTTGTGGGGTTGTGAAATGCCATTTGCAGCTTGTTGTACAATAACCGTTGTTCTGGGGTGAGTACCCATAATTTAGCCGGTTGTTCTGGAAAGGATTGTGGCAAGGCATCGTTAGCTTTGGCGCGAATAAATTGACCGTTTCGACGCTTGGGGCGTAAGAGTTGTAAACGAATATCGGCATCAGCTGGATCGTTAATGAGGCGGTAAGCCGGTAGGGCTAGTTCTCCTTCAGCATCAGGCCTGAAAGCGGCTTGTATCCTTTGCAACAAGGGCCGGTCTTTTCCATTTGGAAACGCGGCCTCTAGGGCAACTTTAATCGGCTTAAAATGGTAGGCATGGCTTTTTTCTACGACGAGATCGCCCGTTTGGAATGTGCCCCTTTCCGGTTTGCCGTAACTGGTGAAGGCATCAACATCGGTAATCGTTAAGCGAGGTAAGCTGTTGGGATTAGGGTGTTGGGGTTGATACTGGCGGTAGACGGAACCTTGGGTGACACCTGAGAGAAAACCGGCTTTGAGTTCGATCCAGTTGTTATTGATAACGGTGACTGGCAGCGTTGCTGGTTGCGCGGTAAAAAAACGGCCGCCCCCTAATATTTGTTGACGACGTTCCCCTTCTATTTGGGGCCGCTGCGCGACACCGCGTTCTGCTGTGAGTTGGGCATAAGTCCGTTGAAAGACGGTATACCAAGTATCACTGGCCTGTGCTTGTTGTAGATTATGCACCCAATGCCAAGTAAACGCGCCGTAATGTCGGCCATTTGTTCTGGCTTTGTCAATGGCTGATTCATAATCTCGTGCGGCACCGATGCGAATGCCACGCTCGATTTGAGGTTGCGTGTACTTGAGGCGACCCAAAATATGGGGCCGTTCATCGAAATCTAATGCTCTGGTGAGGTTAAAACCTTTGCTGACGGTAGCGGAGTGACAAGAATCGGAGACAAAGACGACTTGATCCGTTTTGGCATAAATCGCGCCTAACCAAGCGTTGATTTCATCATCTAACACGTCGTAGTTGTCTTTATGGTTCGTCTGACGGGTACGCGCACCGTAAGCCACCCAAGTTTGATCCTTACCTTCCAGTTCATCTCCGTTTAAATCTGCGGTTTGGGAACCATGGCCGGTATAATAGATATAGACAAAATCACCAGGATTGATTCGTTGAATCAGCTTTTGGAAAGCGTTTTCAATCCCAGTGTGAGTGGCTTGTGCATCAGTCAGTGTTATCAAGTCTTGTTCTTGAAAGCCAAACCGTTGGCCCAACATCCCTTTTGTCAAGTTGATGTCATTCAAGGGGCCTTTGAGAGAATGGAAACCGGTTTGAACGTAATTATACTCTTGGATACCAATCAATAAAGCGTGTTTGCCACCGGCCGAATGGGTGGCGCTTGAGGCAAATGTTGTTAGCATTCTGGGTACAGGTTCGCTGGTTTCCCCTTGTTTACAAGAAAGGAGGCTGAGTGCCGAAAGAGAAGCGACGGCAATCAGTAAGGGTTTGATTTTCAATGGATTCATGAATTTATTTAACATTTTGGACGTATTACAATCAGATAGAACGCTGATGACGCTGATGATCATGATTAACACTGATCAAAAAATCAGCGTCAATCATGACAATCATGACAATCAGCGTTCTATCACCTAAAAATCAAAAATTTGTCGTAGTTGAACTGCTGCCCAAGGTATCGCAAAACTCAGCCAAATACCATATTTGAATAGCACAAAACTCAATGGGATAAGGGCGATTATGATAAACGAGGAATAAATCGCGCCCCATAATTGGCCGTATTGAATCAATAGCCAACTGGTTAACATAATCAGTATTGTGGCAAATAGCAATATCCACCAGGTGGATGGGGGCTGCAAGATGCCGTATTGTAATAATGATTGGATGCTGTTGACTAAAACGAGCATACCTGGCATCCAGCCTAAGGGTGTTGCGTGCCAATCTCGCCCTTCTATATAACTACCGCCTATAATCGTGACGCTGTCGCGCAAGGGTTTATCGCTGCTGCTTTTGTTCAGAATTTTGTTGGCAGACATGATGGTGAGTAAATCCCGCCCGCCAGAAACTGAAGGTAGCGTTTTGCCCTCAGTGACATACCAAGGTATCGTATAAAGCATACGGCGGCTTAGGCGTGTCGGGCGCAAATCAAATACTAAATCCTTAGATACCACAAATTTCGTAGGTTTATGCCGTAATGCTTCGCTTGTCCATTTTTGGGGACTTTTGCGACAATTGGGCAAAAAATAATTCAAATGGTGGCGCAACCGACAAGAGCAGGGCAGTATACCTGATTTGTTTTCTTCAACCAATAGTGTCGCTGTTAATAAGGGCATCGAGGGGATGATATCGGAGACTTTTTGCGTGCAAGTGGGTATCCATAAGTTCCAGCGGCGCAAGAGGCGATCATGTTCTCGCTCAAATTGGGTACTGGCCCAATAAATATGGGGGGAGCGCATGACAATTTTGTCTAAAAAAGTGGGGCGTTGCGCCAGATAATAGGGGGAAGAGTTTGGATCGAATGGTTTCATCCCCTTTGGTAAACGAAAAGTCCGGGTTAACAAAATCGCTGGGCAATCTGATTCGCTGCAATGCGTTTTTTCATATTCGGCCAAGTATTGTTGTAGGGCTAAATCATCCGGGTGCAAGCCTTCAGCTTGATGCGGTTGCTTGTCGATAGCAATATCGACAATAATCACTTTGGGCAGAGCTTGAACCGCAAATTGTATTAATTTCAATAACTTATCGCGAGGCGTAAAAAACGGTTCGCCCCATGCGCGATAGGTGTCATCATCGATATCCAATATGACAAAAGGCGGGGTATTGTCTTTAACCAAGTCGCCGCGATAAAGCGTCATCATCCAATCGACACTTAAATCTTCAAGTTCTGATACCCATTGCCCATGACGTAATCCAATTAATAGCAAGGTGATCAATAAGCCAAAAACGATGTTTTTTGAAAATGGCGATAAGGGTTGCCATAATCTATTGATAAAGGAAAATAGGGGGTGAAAGGGCTTAGAAATCCACCAGAATCCTTTAGCGATTTTTTTTAATAAGGGTAATAAAATCAGCCATTTGAGTAAGAGTTTCATATTATTTCAACCTAGTACAGCGGATCAGGGGATTGATCGGATTGGTGCAAAGGCCTATTGTAAGTTGCCGATTTAAACCGAGTACAGCGGATCAGGGGATTGATCGGATTGGTGCGTGGGCTAGGGTGCATCTGTTCCGGTATTTTGGCTATTTTTTTTCAACCCAGATTTGTAGGGTGGGTAAACGGGCCGCAATGAGCTCAATATCAACCCAGATTTCACCGCCCGTTTGCCCACCATTCCTCCTTTTCCGCAATAAAAATAGGGTGAAAAAATAAACCAAGAAATGTGTTTAGATTTAACACCCCAAACCAAAACCAGTATACGGCCTCTTATAGGGCGCATGAAAAGCCAAGACGATGTCTTCTTTAGGCACACCTAATGCCACCAATTCATTAGCCATTCCGATTTCTGTACCATCATGTTGAATCCATATTTTGTCGTTTTTAAGATCAATATGCAAGACGCACCCATAAGTACGCCGATTATTACACCAACCCACATGAACTAATTGATAGTGATCATGTTTTTCATCGGTGATGATTTGTGTTTCAACCTCATCATGAGATGAAAAATAGCCCTATTTTTCAATGACTTTTTGCACATAAACGCGGTATTTTTCTACGGTTTCCATTCTACAATTGCCTGCTTTTCAATGTCATATAACTGAGTACAACGGATTAGCAGATTAAATTTCTTTCCTCAATGCAAGCAATAAATTAATCCGCTTATACCGTTAATCCGTTGTACTACTACTGATAATCCCTAATAACGCCCCAAAGCCTCCCGCAATGCCCGCGCCGGCCCATAATATTCAGCAATATCAGACACTTGTTGATAGGCTTCAAACGACCATTGAATACGATCTTGTTCTGCCAGCCACCCTGCTTGTAAAGTACGACGCAAGTTTTCAGGCAAACTTTGATCCTGCAACCGTGCCGGATAATCAGGCAGTCTTGCCACAGCCTTAAATCCCAATTCAATCGGTTCTTGAGCATGATTAGCCGCCGTAACAATCAGCCAATAACGCTCACCCGCTTTCAAATCAATCTCCCCCGTTTTCACCGATTGAGCAGTCGTCTCTGTTTCCCATAACACCCCCTTATCAACAGTCGTGATTTGTACATGAAAAGGCGCTTTACCATTAAACCATTGAAGAGATAAAACACGTTTCCCCGCTTTTAAGGTTGGGATTTTGGAAAAAGTCCTTTCCAGTATAGGCATCGCGGGCGATTCTCCCTCTGATTTCGGTGAATGGACATCGACAGAAGGCCCAGATGGCACGATAGTCACAATATATTTAGCAAAATCCTTGATAGCCAACCAAATATTGTCGGTCAGTCCAATCACATCGCACGATTTCGATTGCACCCGATAAGGAGAATCTTGATGAGTGAGGGTATGGGGTTTACCGCATTCTCTGATCTCAACAGAGTGATGCTTGCTCACATAAATCTGATCATTGAAATAAAGCGGCTCATAGAGGGGCATTGCGATTGTTTGACTACCTCGCTTGATGGTGTAATCAGTGAGTGTGCCATCAAAATCATCAATATGGCCTACCTGTGAAGGCTGTGTCGCATACGCATTGAATGAGCAAGCAGCCATGATGATGCCCATGTAGAGTTTGTTTCTGTTTTTCATATTAATTATTCTCAATTATCTGAATTAGGATTAACGGGAGATTAGGATTGTCAAGATTAAATGAGTCTGAATTGAATCGGTAGTCAGGCAATGTGCGTGATAGAACGCTGATGACGCAGATTATCATGATCTGCGCTGATTTTTATCATTTTAATCAGTGTTAATCATGATAATCATGATAATCAGCGTTCTATCTCTTTCTTGTCATATTGAATAGACTCACGCAACATTTGGTTAATGAGTGTTTGATAATTGCCACCACCAGCCCTATTCACTTTTTCCCTTAACCAATCCAATAGTTCTGTGTCAATACGGATAGTGATACGGGTTTGATTAGGTTCAGGCGGAACAATTGCACCACGCTCTGCTTGGCTCATATCGTATTCGTCTTTCATTTCAAATTAATCTCTAGGTTCCTACTTGGATTTGCCAGTATAACGTTCAGAGTAAAACTTGGGCAAATATTAAGCAAAGATTCTATGTATGATCTATATCTTTCTAAACAGACTAAATCACGGCAATATTTCAAAATAGGAACAGTGTCGTGGACGAACTATGCTGAAGTCACGACGATCTAAGGTAAGAATTCTGCAAATCTTTCGTCTTTCCGCTATTGCAATAATAGTCGCATCTACAAAATCTAACTGACTCTCAGCATATTGCTCAAGAATTTCGACAACACGTTTAAGATCATTAGCAGTGATAGCTTCAAAAGTGCTGTCATTGATAACAAGTTCATTCAAAAAACGACGCATACAATTATGCCCTAAACGTGAAGCGATCAGGTAAGAGATTTCGGGCAAAACTGGCGTTGGAATAATGATCTTATCACTTAAAATACGAGCCACATTCAAAACACGATCATGGTTACGATCTTTAGGATTAGTCAGGGCAAACAAAAAGCTAGTATCTGCAAGGGCTGCTGTTATTCTCATAAATTAATCTCGTTTTAAACTCCAACCGTGAATCGGATCAACTTCATTGGCTAAAATTTCTTCATCCCGTTCAGACACATCATCTTCATCTGATTCGCCGATGCCTGCAATAGCCAGTAAAACTGCTGAACCCGAAGTCGTTTTCGCCTCAACTTCGGTATTCTTATGAAAATCAAACTTGAAACGAAGATAGTCAATAAAGTGAGCTAATTCAGGTAAAACTTCAGTGGGTAAATCACTAATTGTTTGTATCAATTCTTGGTGAGTTGGCGTTGTCAACATAAAAAATGACTCCTTTATAGAACGAGAAAGAAAAATTGAATACTGGTTCATTGATTAATCAAGAACAGCGTAAATCATGATAATCAGCGCAATCAGCGTTCTATCAAGTATTTGAAAGTTCACTCATTTTCTGTTTAGCATCTGGTTGAGCACTACAGTTTTTCATAAATTATCATCATTTCCAGTGTTATTTTTGGATTCACTCATTTCGTCTAACATACTGCGAATTTGAGTGATGTTAAAATTATCTTGTTCTGACTTAGAATAGAGAGTCACTAAAATGATTTGTTCAGTATTTTGAAGGCAATAAATCAGGCGATAACCACCACTTTTGCCCCTTTGAACGTCACTATTACGAACACGAAGTTTGTATAATATATGTTCTATACGAGGAATTTGATCACCAAGCATTTCACCCACTTGCAATCGTTCAATCACGGGTTCAATGTCAGAACGGATATGACGATATTTCTTTGCCAATTGTCGAACATTACGTTTAAATTCGGAGGTATATCTGATTTCCATTTGCTAAAACCCTTCTTAAAGTGCATCAATATCATCCCACAGGCTGCTGATAGGGTGGGTATCACCTGATAAGGTTTCTTTCCAGCCTTGGCGAAAACTGTCGCTTGCCGTGTTCAAAGTAACCGCCTCACGGTAGGATTTTACAATACGCAAGAGTATAGGCAGATATTCAACAGGGGTTTGTTGAATTTCTTTGAAAATTTCTTGAGTAGGATTTTGTGTTGCTGTCATCATACTAATTATCCTCATTTTATGACCTTTAAAAAAATTTATGTATAGCAATTAATCTCGTTTCAAACGCCAACCGTAAATCGGCTCAACTTCATTGGCTAAAATTTCTTCATCCCGTTCAGACAAATGACTCCTTATGGAACGAGAAAGAAAAATTGAATAGTGATTCGTTAAAATGTTGAACATGATTAATCAAGATCAGCGTAAATCATGACAATCAGCATTTCACATTTCACGCTAATGTTTCGCTCCGCGAAACATTAGCGTGAAATTCAGTTTTTGCGCGCAAAAACTGAAGCGTGAACCGGAGGTCAGCGAAGCTAAATATCAGCGTTCTATCAAATATTTGAAAATCCACTCATTTTGAGCAGATAAATTCACAAAATCGGCATTGAGACTGAGGGCGAAGGCATCTGCCATCGTTAAATAGCCCTCTGTCAAGGGGTGCGATATTAGAGTTCAAGTTAACACTCAAAATGCTTTTTCTAATCCTGCTTGTTTAAGGATACCATTAGCAGTATGTCGCGATTTAATATGGCTATCTACTGGAAATGATCTGTCAGTAATAGGACTATGCCATATATCGTGATCACCTTTTCCTGGGCGCTTAAACCAGCATCCATTTTCTCTAAGGATTTTCTTAACTTCTGGGGCAAAATCTGACATAATCTAAACAGGGCTACAAGGGGCATATAAATAGTTATCCCTAACCGTTTTGTTGGTAACATTTAATGAAAGTACCATTCCTTGTAGGGTGGGTAGCGTCTTTTTGCTGCCCACCATCACCCAATTACTTACGCTTCATCACTCTTAT
>QNEL01000146.1 GCA_003645185.1 Candidatus Parabeggiatoa sp. nov. 3 | reverse complement strand
TCACTCTCTATCAATCATCCTACAGGATTCTAAAATAATGACTCAAGAAAAAAAGACACTGAAATACTATCTCTCTCGCTATTTCATCACCGGTATTTTAACGATAATACCGATCTGGCTCACTTGGACGCTTTTCTATTTTCTCTCTATTCAACTCTCACAAATCGGTAAACCTGGTGTGCGTGCTATCGCAGACACTTTTCAAGAGTCTTTACCTTGGCTCGCTGAAGGGATACGTGATCCCTTATTTCTATCCATTATGGCATTCATTTTCACACTGGTTGCCATTTACCTACTCGGTTGGGTAGCCACACTCGTGATTGGCAAACGTATCATCAGCCTATTTGATTCGATTATGAATCGTCTGCCCCTAGTACAAACCATCTATGGCTCATCCAAAAAACTGCTATCGGCATTACAAAAGAAGCCAGGTGAAACACAGCGAGTGGTTCTGATTGATTTTCCCTCATCACAAATGAAAACAGTAGGCTTCGTCACACAGATTTTGACAGATGAAGATACGGGAAAAAAACTCGCCGCCGTTTACGTGCCCACCACACCCAATCCCACCTCAGGTTACTTAGAACTTGTGCCCTTAGAGAATGTCGTCTCAACGGATTGGACAATGGATGAAGCGATGACATTTATCATTTCAGGCGGCACAGTAGCCCCCGATCATATCAATTACACACACGGCGTTGGCAAAATGGAAAACGGCAACCAGTGAAAGAGGTTTAAAAAGAGATAGATATTTCAGGTCAATAATTTCACAAGGGCTGCAGCAAAGGTATGCCCCTACAAGACGTTATATCGTAGATTTTATGTAGGGGCAAACCTATGTGTTTGCCCATGAAGTGAAATTATTACGACTAAACTTTTGAACTTATGACGTGATTTTTGAACAAAAGAACAGTCACTGTGAACAAAAGTTTTGAGTTTTACTGATGTTAACATCTATAGAACACTGATTAAAAAAAAGGCTTGCATTTTCTGTTTTCGTGTTTAGAATCCTATTTTGTTTGGGATAACTTGTCACGATTGCACAGGGGGAACTCATCCATATTCATAATTATGCAAAAGGAAATATAAAATGGCTTTACTCAAAGGTTCAAAGCTCCGTCAAGATTTCGGTATCCCTTCTGATCAGTTGAAGGCAATTAAAAATTTCCTACAAGGAGCTGTTTATTGCTGGATAAAAAACAAAAACGAGGAGTTTTTTGCTGCGCGAGACCTTATGGGGGGTGCCAATTTTGATTGGTATGGAACTCCATTGTATTGGCTTTATGATAAACATATCAAGAAAGGTAAAACTGAAAAAGCAGCTATTGATGAAGCTGGCAAGGATTTAGGCTGGATTTTAAAAAGTGTTTTAGACGAAGATAAGCGCACTTTTGAGTCTCGTGATGAAGGTAGGGCTAATGGTTACAAATGGGTAATATCTCCAGTAAAAACAACGCCCGAAGGGCTATCCTGACCCTTTTCTGCGGATATGAAAACGGCTTTATAGATTTTCATGTAAATAACTTCACTAGGGCATACACGCAGGTATGCCCCTACAAAACCACGTTTTGTAGGGGCTGCCCTTGCGTGTTCGCCCGATTTAATTTGTGAAATATCCTGAATGGGCTTGTCGAGAGGGCCTTATAAATGCTATTGCTCATCGAGATTACAGTATTCAAAACGGTATTGATATTTTTGTTTTTGATGATGCGATGCAAATAAAAAGCCCTGGAGCCTTGCTTTCCACATTAACAATCAAAAATCTTGAAAAACTTCAGGGGGCACATGAATCTCGGAATGTGCTTATTGCAAAAGTATTACGTGAAAATAAACTGATGCGTGAATTGGGGGAGGGAATGAAACGAATGTTTGAGCTGATGGAAGAGAGAGCACTTCAGAAGCCCATACTTTATTCAAATGATATTTGGTTTAGTATTACCCTGATGCATAAATCCGTCTTCAGCAATCACCAACAACAATGGTTGTCGCTATTTGAATCTTTTAATCTATCGTCTCCTCAGAAAAGAATAGTTGTATTGGGTATGGATGACAGAGAAATTTCACCACATGACATTTCTAAAGCTCTAAATACAAAAGAACTGAGGATTTACAATGAAGAAATCTCTTTTTTACGAACTAAAACTATTCTTGAAGAGATTAGGACAAATTATCAAGCCTTACAATATGCCAAATGACATAAAATTCCCAAACTAACAAGTCAAGCGTTTCAGAGTAAAGCATCCATCAAGGGAAAAGTTGAAAATGTGAAATGGTGACAGTTTTTCGTAGAGACGCGATGCTTCGCGTCTCTCCTCGAAGCCGAGACGCGAAGCATCGCGTCTCTACATCATCAATCCCATTCAATGACTCCAGTGCCCATTTCCAGAAACACAATAATCACTATTCATAATGTCACAAAATAACCCATTACCCAATATGATGTATCACTTTACTCATTTTAATATCCATCAATTTCGTGGTTTTCGCAATTTCAACCTTGACAATTTAGGACGGGTTAACTTATTAGTTGGTATGAATAATGCCGGCAAAACCAGTGTGCTAGAAGCGCTCTCTCTTTATTGTCGTTCATTTGATTTAAGAACATGGATTGAGATTGCATCCCTCAGAAATATGAGACAATTTGCCCCATCTAGGTTTGAAGCATTGAAATGGTTTTTCCCGAAGAAATCTCAGACAGAGGATGAGAGCAGTGAAATACTCCTGAAAGCACAAGGGCATTTTAAGGTGCGAGAAGTACGCGCAACCTTTGATGAACGCAGTGTCAACCCATTTATGACATCAGCCTTTATCGCATCTCAGGTTGATATTGACCAAGATAATGAAGGAATGCGACAAGATGCTGCAATTAATGTTTCAAGATTATCGGAGCCCAATAGGGAAGAGCCTTTGTCTGAAGAAAAAAGGACATTTGTATTGCGGGAAGAAGGCGACAAACTTGAAATAGAAACGGAAGTAAAAGTTAATGGGACTGAAACGTTTTCCTTTGAGCATGAGCATACGCTCCCGGTTTCAAGCATCATACCTTGTTCACACGGGTTCAAACGGGCTCAAATCATGAGGCAAATCACTCATACCAAGACGGAAGGGACAATTAAACATCTTCTCAAGATTATAAATAAAATTGATCCAAATATTGAAAATTTAGAAATTCTCTCCAAAGATGGGAGACGATTCTCAGTTTATCTTCAACATCGGGAAATTGGATTGGCACCCATTACCCTATTTGGAGACGGTGTACAACGTATATTGGATATCGCGTTGAGTTTATTGAACGTGCAAAACGGTATTTTGCTGATTGACGAATTGGAGGTTGGTATACATACTTCTGCGCTTCAAACGGTTTTTACATGGTTGGTTGAAGCCTGTCGTGATTATAACATACAACTGTTTGCAACAACGCATAGTCTTGAAGCTTTGGATGCGGTGCTTGCTACTGTGCCAGACGATTCTGATGAAATTGTGAGTTATCGTTTACCCAATCCTATAACCGGCGGACAACTTAAACGCTTTGGTGGTAATTTGCTTCAGCGTTTGCGTTACGAGCGAGGATTAGACGTGAGGTAATTTATGACTCAATATGCTTATTTGGTGGTTGAAGGGCCCCACGATGTTGAATTTGTTGGGCGATTTTTGAAGCTCAAGGGCTTTTCGCGTGTACAAGATAAGCGAAAGCTTGATAAATTTTGGGAACCGCTGGTTCCTAAAACATTTCCATATAAAAATGATCTACTTCGCAGGGTGCCGGTTCCAACATTTTTTAAAAGTGCTACTCATTCCATTGCTCTCCACAACGCTACTGGAGATACCAATATCATTAACACGATTGAAGAAACGCGAGAGGTGATTTCATGGGAGGGCTTAGTCGGGCTTGGAATTGTACTGGATGCTGATAGCAAAGTTTCGCCTAAAGAACGATTTGATAACATTAAAGAGGGATTGCAAAAACGGGACATTATCTCGGAGTTACCCGAATCGCCGGGTAAAATCCTTCAAGGCAAACCCCACTGTGGCATTTTCATTATGCCTGACAACTGTTCAGCCGGAACATTAGAAGATTTACTGCTTGAATGTGCAGAATTAGTTTACTCTCCATTGTTAGAATATACAAAAACCTTTCTGGATTGCGTAAAACCGGTTGTGACTCAGTTTGAAAAGGAAAAAGAGCGCAAAGATTTTGAAAAACAAGCTGGGGATAAAAAAGTGATGGTGGGTTGTATTGCCAATGTATTACGCCCCGGAAAAGCAGTGCAAGTCTCTATCCAAGATAATCGTTGGATAACGGAAGAAACGGTAAGGCTACCTTCGTTGGCACATTTTGACACCTTTTTACAAGATTTGTTTGCTCTATCAACGTCGTCAACGTGAAAATTAGGACATCCCAAAAAAATAATTTGGTGGGCAACATAAAGGCGTTACCCACCCTACATTGATTTGGTGGGCAACATAAAGACGTTACCGGCCCCCTACATTAATGGCGTGGTAGGCAACATAAAGATTGCCCTTACAAGAACCGATTTATTCAACGCTCCCATTCCCCTAATTGAATATCAACCGCATTCTCTTCACACCTGATTTCATACTTTTTCTCTGCTTTGCCGTAAACATTGATTTTTTGGTGGGTGCTGATGAATGAATTTTCAGAAATGTAATTGGGTTGGTTAAATAGGATTTGTTCTACTTGTGCTGATGTCCATTCTTGAACGTAGGGCTTTATTTCATCCCCTTTGAGAATCATTTCAAGTTTATTGAGCTGTTCTAATCCTTCACTCTCTGGCATGATTAAAATCAAATAATCTTTGGCGCGACTCAGGGCGACATTTAATATATTGGGATTATTCAAGAATATATTTGAACTGATATGCGGTGGCGGATTCAGTAATGTTAAAATCATATCAAATTCATCGCCTTGAAAACTGTGTACTGTACCGGTGATGAGTTGAACTTGGGGATGAATCATTGTGTGTGCGCTAATCATTTTGTCAACTAAAGTCGCTTGTGCGACGTAGGGGCAAACTAGCCCTATTTTCCAAGTGTTTTGATGATGGGTTCTGATTTGTTGAGATAAGTAATGGGCAAGTTCAACGGTAAAAATAGCGGAATAAATCTGGTAGGGGCCGCTGCCTTCTAATCGTTGCGATTTATACAGGCTGTCATAAGGATTGACGGGAAATTTGATCACCGTTATGGCTGTCAAATTAAGCCGTTCGATTTTGAGCGGTTTTTGATCTGTCAAGTGGCGGTGATGCCTTAAAATGCCATTATAGCTAAATTGACTGACTAAGCTGCCTAAGGGGGGAACGCTTCTATATTGTGTTGTCAGAGTGGTGATTGGAAAATCATGCGGAACCGTTTGCGGTGCTTGAAAATGCTGTAAGCCTACTAAGGTATAGATATTTTCCCCTTTCCAGGCTTCGGCTATGACGACGGGCTGTATTTGAAAAGGATCGCCGCCAACAATAAACTGACAACTGGCTTTTTGTTGATAAAGCACATAAGCGATTTCTGCTAACATGATCATTGAGGCTTCATCAAAAATAATCACATCCCAATCATAGGCTTTCAGTTGACTGCTGGAAAAACCATCATATAAAAATCGGGCTATAGTCGTGACAACGACACATTGCGTTAAGTGGCTGATATCAAAAGCTTTGTTTTTGAGTAATCCGGCCTGTTCAATCTCACTTTCCCCGGTGATGCCAAACCGTATTAACTGATTTTGTAAACCCTTTTGAGCGGGGTTGAGCGCGATTTCGGCCATCAGTTTTTTGACAAATACATCGGCTACTTTATTCGTCGGTGTCAGCACTAAGATGTTTATCAGATTCGTTCCGGTTATCAATGGCATGACTTTTTCTCTGGCTAAATAAGTCGTTTTTCCTGTGCCGGGTGGCCCAAAAATAAACTCAATATTGTGGGGTAAATTGGCCTGTAGATTCTCATCATCAGCGCAAGGCAGTTGTCGAAAGGCTGCTTTTAGCTTCTCCAAAATAAAGGTGGGATTTTTGATCTCAATCACAGCTTGTTGTATTTTGTTTAAATCCAGTGTTTCAATCTCGGTTACCGATTTCAAGCGAGCACGTAGGGTAAAGGCTTTAATACTCACAATTTCTATAAAAACCTGTTTGGTTTCAGTGCCTTGCTGTAATTGTAAAGATAAATCCGCCATATCTTCTATGGATTGTGGAATATAACGGGTGGGATTTTTGAGAATCAAAATTTTATCTGAAGCCTTATCTTTTTCTACCTGAGCAAATTTTATACTCATTTTCTTGCTGATACTTTTGTTTTCATAATGGAGTAAATATTCTAATGCTAATAAGGTGTTAAACCAGTCAAAACTATATTTTGTGCTTTCAAGCAAACGAGATTGTAAGGCTTCAATTTGAGTGAGTTCTTCAATTTTTTGGGCTAATTGGGTTTCTAATTGCGTCCGTTTTCTTTTAAGGCTATCCGTTTTTAATGACTGATTACTGCTCTCGTTTTTCACGAGGCCCTCAGTATTGTGTTCATTCCGTTCATTTTGCTTTATTTCAACTTTGTTCAAGCTGCTGTTTTGATGTTCTTTTTCAGTTTGACTTAAAAAATGCTTTATCTTTCTAAAAACTACCGCAGGTTCGGTTCCTGCCGCTGCGGCTAATTTAAAGAGTTCATTTCCAACGGCATATTTGTGCCTTTGTTCCTCACTAAAACCGGTTAGTCTTTCTGATTGAATGTTTAATTTGTCGATCAAAATGGAAGCGGCATAACTTTCCGTTTCATAATCCACTGCTAATTCTGGTACGATCATGTCAGCCGGTTTAACACAAAAGCCGTTTCCGTTGTAAAGCCATGTAGTTTGTCGCAGGGTGATTAAAAAGTGAGCATCAAAATAGTGATATCGTTCTCGTCGATAAAACCAGTTATATTGCCCTTTAAAAATATCTTCTCCTAAGTTGTCTTCAATCAGTTTGAGTAAAAACTGCCATAAAATATTGGACTTATCCAAACTCTTCTGAGCTAAAAACGCATTTAAGCCTTCAAGATCATAGTCATAAGTGTATTGTGAAAAATGATAATAATCATAAGTACATTGCCCATTATGAATCGTTTCTCTTTCTTGCCCTGATAATGTGGCCTGTGTTTTGAGTCGTCTCGGTTTATCTTCAATCCCTAATTCTTTGAAAAACGTGTTTAAGATTTCTTGTGCAAATTCATGATCAAGGGCGGCATAAAATGCGCTATCTAAAAAATAAATATTCGGGTAATGGCTAAAATAGTGTTTTAACGCTTCAGTCTTGAAATAAATGAGATGCGACAATACGCGCACTTTGTTTTTCTGATAGATGGCGCGACAAAATGGGATTGTTTTTAACTGATTCACGTATTCTGCCTTTTTTTGCCAAGGGCAGTTTAAAAAATAACGGACTAATTTTCTGAAATCTCTTAACATAATGGCCGGTTCAATTTCCCCGTTTTTTTGATATCGGGGCAATATATAATATTGAATTTCTTCATAATCTTTAGGTTTATCTAATCCTAATGCCAGCAAAAATTGCTTTGATTTCTCATGCTTGAAAAAACACGGTTTGACAGTTGGGTATTCTGATTCACTTTCAGTCGGTAAATACACTTGAATTTTGCCCGTGCGATTATAAGCCGGCACAATTTGCCCATCAGTCAGACGCAAAATGGATTTTGTTCTCAGGATTTCCTTTTTATGTTTGAGATAGCGCGGTTTGTCTAATAAATAAGTGTAAAACTGCATTAACCAAGTATCCGTTTGATTTTGAATAAAAGCTTTTGTCATCCGTTTCAGCACTTTCTCCTGTGTGATTTCTTGATTTACCAAATGCGTTTTAACATATTCCCACAAGATTTTATTATTATGCGTTGTTTTGGGAAAAACCCAGTGTGCATCGACATGATTCATCAGTTGACTTAATTGCGCTGAAGAGAATAAATGCAGTAAATCGGGGTTTTCCGCTAAATAGGCTTGCTGCCGAGTGATCGCGTTTTTTTCTGAAGTGGGCAATAAGGCTTGATTGGATTGCAAGGTTTCCAAAACCGTATCGTAAACAATTCTGAATGGGTGTTCGGCTGGAAAATCAGGCTCATGAAGTGGCAAGACATTAAAAAAGGCATCAGTGAGCCAATTCATTTTTTTGATCTGCGGCAAACTTTCCGCAGTCAGTTGTGCAATGGCTTGAATCAGTTTTTGATTCCAAGCCTCACCTTGTTTAATACCTTCCCGATTATCGGTTAATAAAAAAGGGGCTTGAACAATAAAACGTAGTTGAGTGTTTTCTTTGGTGGCAAAAAAGCAATAGGCTGGGAAGGTGTGTTGATAAGAAATGGGGGGCTGTGTTTCTTGCATCAAATAGGCAATCTTGATCAAGTGCGGCGATTCTGGTTCGGAAACCGATAATGGCTTGCTAAACACTAAAAAACGAGTTATCACAGGCACTTGATTTAAAAGCTGTTGCGTCATGACTTCTTTAGCCCCTGCCAATGATTGCTTGATCGTTTTAGAATAGCTCCCTTGATTTTGATCAGGCGCAAGCCAAGTGATTTGATTTAAATATCTTAAAAACAATAGTGGATGAGTCAGATTTTGTAATTTGTCCAGAATGGCTTGAAAAGCGTGGTGTGCCGGTTGAGCAGGATTATCGAAGGGAAAATAAAATAAGGTTTCATCGGCTTGTCTTTCAGGATGATCGGTATCAAGCCAAATTGGCACAATAAACCGTTCAATTTTAAAGCAAAAAGGGGGATTATAAATTTCAGGCGTATTCGTATACTGAAAAATGGCTTTAAACCCGACTCCGAATTTACCAATTTGTGCGGCATATTTATTAGAATTACCGATAGAGGTAATGGCATTGATATGCCCTAATCGTTGATTTTGAGTATCCGATTCTTCGGAATCGGGATGCGTTATCGAAAAATGAATCGTACCATTATGGGCGAAGATCATGCCCGATTGATTTAGCACAAATCTGACACGAGTTGCCTTGGCATCATCGGCATTTTGCAAGAGTTCATAAATAAATTGGGCTGATTCAGAGTACTTTTCGATAACACGCAACTTAACCCCGCGCATAGAACGTTTTTCAAGTACATCCGCATTTTGTTGTCGATCTGTTGAGAGTTGAGCAAAAAGCGTTTTTTGTTCGGGAGTTAAGGTAAGCATGTGTGATTATAAGGTAATATGAAAAAGGTTTCAGGTTGTTGGAGTGCAAACTTTAGTTTGCAGGTATACCATTTCGCAAACTCGTTTTGGGGTTGTTTGTTAAAATCAGTAGTTTGAAAATCAACCCGCAAAATAAATTTTGCACTCCAACCGATGCAAAATAAATTTTGCACTCCAACCGACGCAAAATAAATTTTGCACTCCAACAGACGCAAAATAAATTTTGCACTCCAACGCAAAATAAATTTTGCACTCCAACGCAAAATAAATTTTGCACTCCAACAGACGCAAAATAAATTTTGTACTCCAACAGACGCAAAATAAATTTTGCACTCCAACGCAAAATAAATTTTGCACTCCAACCTACGCAAAATAAATTTGGAACGAAAATCAACCCGCAAAATAAATTTGGAACGAAAATCAACCCGCAAAATAAATTTGTTTTGAAAATCGGGCCTTCAATATTTATATGACCATTTTTTTATGCGCTTTTTCAAACTACTGAAAATAAGCTTGATAACGTTTCCCCGGTAACAATCTATCAATCAGGGGTGTCAGTAGACAAAAAAAGGCTAATGCCCAAAATAATCCATTGGTGCGATAAAGCCAAAAATGAACCCAAGCGGCACCGGCCGCGACTAAAAATGCAAATAAAATCCGGCCTGCCCGTGAATCTGGAGTCGTCTTGGGATATGAAATCATAAAGAAGCTAAATAACAACAGGGCCCCATTTTCCAATTGATGTAAGGGAATCGTAAACGGATCGCCAAGCCACCAAGCTCGCCCAAATAGCATTGCAGTGTAAAAAAAGAGAAAGGCGTAGGTGACATCACTACGCGCTGCGCGATTGATCACTAATCCACCGAGACAAGCGACTAGAAAACCAAAAAACGCGATACTGCCCCATTGTCCAGGCGATATCCAGACTTGCCCTGTCAATAACATCATCGTGACTAATCCAAAAGTGGTGGGATTAAAAATATGCTTGTTTTTCCAGCGAAAAATGAATTTGCTGAGAATGGTAATGGCCGCCGTGAGACTCATTAATAATAAAGTATTGGTGCGAAGCAATAAACACAGTGATAAGGATGAAATCAGTGGGCTTCGATAATCAAAATAAGGTAATTTGAAAAAACGGGTACAAACCCATTGAGTCAGCAGCGCAGTGCTGATAATCAAAACGATATGCAAAAGTTCAACGCCAAAATCTAACCACCCTAAGCCATAAATCAGCAAAAGAGAGAGCATAGTGATTTGATAATAACGGGGATCGCTTTGCCAAATGTGAGAAAAAAAAGATTGAAATTGCATTTTGGTTTCGTGCGGGCTGAAAAATGTTAAAATGTTCATGTATCAGTGTTTATTATATATCACTTTAAAATAAAAATGGTTTCTGAGCCGTTTTTACAAACGGTTTCTGAGCTTGTCGAAGAACGAAAATCACTTAACAAAAATGAGGTATCAAGATGAAAATACTCGCCATTTATCTCAATCAGGTTGGCCCTATAAACAATCAGAAGTTTGATTTTTATGACGATTGGCGCGATCAAGTTTATAGCCGTGTGCTGTTTTCGGGGGCCAACGGTTCTGGAAAATCTTTGGTATTAAGGGCCATTGCTGAATTGTGGCAAGCGAGCAGTGAATGGCTAGAAAATCATGCAACTTCTTCAAATACAGACTTATCCAATGACTGGTTACAACAATGGGGCGGCATTGCCATGATTTTGACAGATTTACCCGATATTTCAACACCTGTGGGTTTGGTTTTTGGGGAAAGGGCTTGGTTCAAAAAACGGGAAACGGAACACCCAGAGGTTCAATGGATGGGTGAAATTATTAGCGACCAGAAAAGCAGCTTATTACTTCCTCAACAGGAATGGCTCAATCATTGGTCAGAAGCCAGAAATCAGCTAATCTTGAATTTTGAAATGGTGAATACCCCTAATATGATTTATCTGGATGCCGAGGGCTGTCGTTGGGTGACACCAAAACATCGCGTGGGCAAAATATTGTCAGAAGCGGCTATCCCACGTTGGTTAGTGAAATACCAACCCACCGAAGATTGGCAAGGCCAATTAGAAGCCTCTCTGATCAATTTGAAAATTGTTAAACCGCATAAATTTGATCAAATCATTCGTGATGTCAATCAATTTTTATATGATAAAGAAATCAACCCGGATATTAGAGTGGGCCGTCGGATTCAGGTCAAGCTCAAAGACAAACCGGGACAATCACACACGCTAGATGCATTGAGTGCTGGAGAACGTCAAATACTGATCAAATTATATTTAGTCAGTTGTTGGTTAAAACCGGGTGGTGTCGTCATGATTGATGAACCTGATCATTACTTACATCCTTCATTGGTTTCAAGTTTTATCGCGCAACTGGAATCCCTAGTTGAAGAACAGAAAGGCCAATTGCTCATTAGTTCTCATCTGCCTAAAATCTGGAGTCGGTATGAGACTCGTGATAAGCGTATTAAACTAGGAGGTACCCTATGAGTAGTGCCAAAAAACGACTCCAAGAAATTCTGGAGCAAGAAGTTGAAAATACCAAAAGACGTGTTTTTTTAGTTGAAGGCGAAGATGATGTCGAAGCTTATAACCAATTACTTAACCGTCAATTTTTAACATGGGAATCCAAATGGGCCATTTTCCATGCCGGTAATAAGCAAAAAGTCATTGATATGCTTGCTGATGAACCGACGTGGCTAGGCCTCATTGATCGAGATGAATGGTCTGATGAGCGCATTTTACAAGAACAAAATGCCTTATCTAATCTTCTGGTACTACCCCGTTTTTGCTTAGAAAATTACTTGATTTGTCCCGATGAAATTTGGGAAGCATTATCAGAAAATCAACGCGCCAAAATTGCCGACGGTTTGCCCCAGTTAAAAGCTGAAATACTGGCAGAAAAAGAGAAATGGATAAGGCATGGTGTATTATGGACAATTATCAACCCATTATGGGAAGGTATCAAAGTGCTTGGATTTAAAGGCGCACTTTTAGATTTCAATAATGCTCAAGATGATACCAAAATTCAGGATGTACTCAAGAGATGGCATGATTTTCTTGAACCACAGCACATTTTTACCCAATTCCAAAATCAACTGAACGATGTTCTGGCATTAGAAGAATCAGAGCAATTGAAAAAGTGGGTGCATGGTAAACCATTTTATCATTTACATGTTCATCAAGTTTTAAACCGATTGCTTGGTCAAGAAAGTGCCGAAATGAGAAAAAACAAGATATTACAAACCTGTCCTTTGCCAAATGACCTTGATTTTCTTTATCAAATGATGGGATTAGTTTAAAATTATATCAGTTGATTTGAATTGCTTAATTCACAAACTCAAGTTTCTATACTTTAGACGTTCAGATTAGCGGTATTGGGCCCCTTTCATTCAAAAGTCCGAAAACTTGAATGTTTAAAGTATATTTTCAATTCACAAGGATGGATAATTCCTATTTTTTTCTAACCAAAAGGCAAGCATAGCGATGCAAGAATCTTATCAAGAAGCAGCTGAGAAACTACAACCGGCCATTGAAAATATCCTGACGGCGTTTAGAACACAATTGGCCGATCAGGGATTGGATATTGAGAAAATTCCTAAACAACCGATGGCCGTTGAGATTCTCTCATTTGCTCTGGTCAATTATTTAACAGAAGAACGCTTGTTTTTCAGTTCGGTTGATGAGCAAGTGGCCCGTCAAGAGGCCATGACTATTGTCAAAGCGGCCGTCATTCAATATCGTGGAAAAAACCTCGTGCCGTTATCTAAATATCAGATACAGTAGAGGCTGCCCTTGCGTGTTCGCCCAATGCCATATCGTATCGGGCGTCGGTATGCCCCTTAAAAACAACGTGTATTTAGGGGCTGTAGGGGCTGCCCTTGCGTGTTCACCCAGGCTTAACTTCTTCCCCCTTTGATCTGTTCTACCATATCAGGAAATTTATTCAACATGATTTCAATATAGGCTATGTCGAACTCTTGAGCCAACTTCTGCAAATTTTTACAATAGTTAATAAGAGCCGTTATCTTCTGCTCGTGCCCCAATATCATAAGCTTGTCGATAAATTCTTCAATCATCTCTATGTCTATAATAGCACTTGTCTCCTCCCAAATCGGCATAACGTCTTGTTCAAGTGCTTCTATAAGGAAAGGCAGGTTGGTGATGCTTTCTGGTGGTGGCATGGTAAAAGTCTCAACCAAAGTAGCCATTTTTGGAACAACGGATGCGTCAATAATCTTGTGTTTTAAATGATGCGATAATTCGTATAAGAGATCATGCAACTTGACGGGTTTGGATAAATAACCATCAAAGCGGTATTCTTTTACTTTGGATTTCGTGTCTTGAGTAACAGAAGCGGTTAAAGCGATAATCGGTATATTTTGGGTAGCCGGATTGGCTTTTAACCGTTGGATCGTTTCATAGCCATCCATTTCTGGCATTCTTAAATCCATTAAAATGAGGCTAGGATGGTATTCCCTAGCGAGAAGTATAGCATTTTGCCCACTTTCGGCATCTATAACTTCTAAGTTGACTTGAGAAAGCCATCCTTTAATGAGATGGCGGTTGGATTCAATATCATCTACTGTCAATACGCGCTCTTTTGCAAAGGCAATGTTATGAATACCAAGGCGTTCTTTTGATATTTTGGCAGAAGACTGGGTGGCAGAGACATCGACATGCCGTAATGTTATTTCAAAAATGCTTCCCTGCACGTCGTTACTTTTAACCGCAATTTGACCCTTCATCATTTCTACCAAACGTTTGGTAATGGCCAATCCAAGTCCGGTTCCCCCATATTGCTGAGTACTTTGTCCTTCTTGCTGACGGAAGGATTCAAAAATCATCTCTCGTTGACTGGGTGGAATGCCGATGCCAGTATCTGCTACGGCAATGATCAAATCAATTTGGCTGTGATCTTCCAAAGTATAAATTTTCCGGATACTCAGTTTGATATGGGTGCAGTTCCTTTTTTACGACGACAGAGAAAAACAGACTTGGTCAATATCTTGATATTTTGAAGCGCTTATGTTCGTTCAAATTCTTGTGTTAAATGGAAACTCCAATATTCTTCAAAATCATTGCTCTTAGCGATTGAGCGTAGCCTCAGGATAGCTTCTGCACCCTCTAAGCTCCAACGAGCCCCGGTAATATCCATTCGGTCTTTGATTAAATATCGACAGGTTCCCTCAATAACCCCAGTCCCAATTGGATAGCCTTTAGATAAATAAGTTTGATAGTCCATATATGGTTTCTTGTTTGCCAGGTAGGAAGCACAAGTTTCAGCCTGCTGTCTTTGCTTCTCAGATAAGTTTCGTTTAGCCGCTGACATCCTAATGCTTCCCGCGATCTTTTGCCCTTTGCTGTTTAAAACATCAAGTAGCTTTGTTGACACCCAATCTTCACATGATTGACTTGATTCATCAAAGAATAAATGTGCCGCATCCCACAGGTATTCAATGACGTGTATGATGTCAAGAATTATGGTAATTTTCAGGTTTCGCTTGTTGGCCATTTTTTTGATCTCATTTAATTGGTATTTTTGGCCATCAACCAGCACTACCCATTCTTTACTATGTGTTGGAGCGCGTCGATGTGCTTCATCAAACAATTCTAAAAGAACAAGAAAAGAGTCTTTTTCAACACTCGCCCAAATTCGTTTACTTAAGGGACGGGGCCGTGTTTGCCTAATTTGTTGTCTCCCAAAATCAGAGATAATGTCTTCTGGTTTACGAACAAATCTGGCAATAAAGTAGATAGATGCTACTTGGGCCATACGTTTACGATTTCGTTTTGAGCCGAACGACAAACGATGTTTAAGTTTATGATTGGTGTCCTGTTGACGTTTTCGGGTTCCTTCCCTTAAGCTATCAGACCGCATCACAATTCCCTTGCCATCGGTTGTGAGAACCATGATTGGCCTGCTTGCTATCTCATCTGAGCAGGCAGTTAAAAACGGCTGTTGGTAGAAGGCATCAAAATCAGAAGCACATTGCGAAGGCGAGAGCGATGGCTTGCCGTTTGCCAATCTTCACCCCCGTTAAGCGTTCAATTGTCAAAAGACTCTCGTCAAATGATCCTTTGATTATTTCTTGGGCCAGCATTTTTTGTAATCCGTATGAAAACAAGCCATGCGGCAAATTCAGTGAAGCATCTAACGGAAAAAGATTGTGATGTCCAGGCCTAAAGTAACCTACTCGATTGAGACGGATCGATCCAAACACGGTGTACAATGATCTTTGTATGTTTCTTCTATGGTTTAGTTTAACTTGTTCTGCCGAAATAACAACCGTTCCAACATCACCATTGCCCCGCGAATCAATATGTCCTTGCAAAAGAAGCCGGGCTAATTCACGGGACTCTTCCAATAAATTATGTTCAAGGAGATCAAGGTGGTTTTCTGTAGTGACGCTTTGCAAGTTCTCCACCATTTGGGTAAAATGCCTCTCAGCTGCGGCAAAAAAATCAATTGGGTGCATCCTATTATTGCGTACCTAGCCATTAGCGAAAAATTAAAAATAGAAAAATAAATTGGCAAAACTTAATTTTAAGTATCTGTTTTTTGCGTAAATGTATATGGCTATAAATCTTAAAATGTCAATGATTATGTAGAAATTATACGTCGTAAAAAAGGAACTGCACCCGTTTGATATACCCCTTCGTGGTAAACTTGATCGCGTGCGACCCGTTCCGTTAAAAATGCAATAAAACGCATGTAAAACGGGCTTAATAGGAAGTTCTATTATGATAACTCAAAGATTGTGGGGTTAAAGCTACCCTAAGACAACCTATAGTCTAC
>QNEL01000145.1 GCA_003645185.1 Candidatus Parabeggiatoa sp. nov. 3 | reverse complement strand
TCATCACTCTTATGATTCAATCTGTTTTCTCTCAATTTTTCGACTAACTTTTTACTCTCCAACTTTTCGAAAGTCAATTAAAACTTCTTTATTATCCAATTTCTTTCCTTTTTCCATTAAAATAATATAAAAATTGAACATTTGAACACTCATTGGCCCCTAGTTGATATTTTAAAATTGAACAATTGAACACTCATTTCACCCATATTGACCTCTAAAACTGAACAACGGAACATTAAAAAATATTTAACAAAATCAACTACTTATTTTTATTCTTCTTTCTGACATAACAGAAATCGTATTTGGACATTTCATACGCCTCCACGATGCCACGCTACGACAACGAGTGCTTGACACACCATCCAGCAGTCTGAAAGCTTTAGATAAAGCCTGTCGGCGTGACAACGAAACGAAACTGATTGCTTATGGATTGGCAGCCCTTGTCGAAAAAAATGCCGCCTTTGCAGTGGATTGTCTGTGGTATGCCCCTCAAAAATTAGTGAAGACGGCACAACTATTAGGCATCATGAATTGGGCATATCACTTTTCAAAAGTGAAAGAGATAACTATGAAATAGAACATATTCTCTCAGAATATTGGTGGGATGACGGCGCTTGGCATTTTGGTAGGCAATCAAGGGGCTTAAAAAAAACGTAACGCGAGCAAGATAGGGCGAACACGCAGGTTCGCCCCTACATTGCCTCTGTAGGGGCGAACCTACGTGTTCGCCCGCACCGATCATCCGTTAGAATCATAAATTTTTTAATCTCTCCAAATTGCGCTGACTGTTTTTGTGTTCAGGATCATGTTTCAAGGCTTCCAAGTAATTTTGCTTTGCTAACCATAAGCGTTCAAGTTCCCTTTTTTCATCGCCCTCTTTGTGATAAATGAACCCGATATAGTAATAGAAATCGGCATTTTCAGGCTCGTATAATAACGCTTTGCGGTAATAATACCGGGCTTGTTCATATTCACGCTTGTTCAAATAACGATAAGCTTGCTTAGAATATTCCCGGACAATATGCCCTCTTATTTTGTCCCTATATTGTTCAGGTGACCAATCTTTTCCCTTCCTAAAAGGGTACATTTTCACAGGGGAATTGCCAAAAGCGGGTACATAGACGAAAACGGTGGGATAGCCTGTTCCCTTGTATTGTTTAAACAATTCTTTCTCGTCTTTGCTATTGTCTGGGGTAATTTTTACCCTGAGTATATTATCCAGAAAATTTTGAAGCTGGTAATCACTAAAGTAGTCACGCCCCAATTTTTCACACCATGGGCACCAATCTGCGTGAAAGTAGACGATAACCGGTTCTTCTAACGAATGGGCGGTATCCATGATTGTCTCATATCCTCCAGCCCCCTCTTCCCAAGAGTAATAAGTTAAAGACTCCGGTTGCCTTTCTGCTGCCTGAATATTTTCGGCCTCTTCTTTATAATCGCGAGAAATTGAAGAGGCTGATTGCATTTCCTCACTCTGATCAGCGGCATCGGCAGAAGAATAGATATTTTTTGAAGGCGGTGTCGCCAAATGAACCGGGGGATTTTCCTCAACCTCAAATGCGTCAGCAAATAACTCTTCAGCAAAAGGCTCTTCAGCAGAGTCTGAAAAATAACGCTCTATTGAAGGCGGGGAAGACTTGGCTGCTGCTGTTAGAGAATCTGTTGAAAAAATGGCGACGGGTTTGTTTGCCGGCGCAGCCGCATTCTCTTGATGCTGTGTGTAGCCAAAATAAACCAAGCCGATTAAGACTGTAGCCAAAATCACTGGATTGAGCGAAAAACGATTTTTGGGTGCCTGATCTTGCAAGATGGTGGCTTCTTGCCGTTTACGTTTAAGTGCCTCAATACGTTTTTCCTCTTGAAGCTGCGTATTATCATAAGCAGCCCTTTTTTCGGTATCGTTAAGAATAGAATACGCCTCTCTAATGTAGGCTATTTGACTTTCATATTCTTGCTTGACAGTCTTAGCGGTATCCAAAGTGAGTGCTTTGATCAAACGTTGCTCAGTATCAGGTGCCATTCTTAATATTTGGTAATAGGTTTTGGCTGTACTTGAGGTGATTTTCAATTGACGATCATAAGCTTTGCGCTGCGCCAAGTTGGCAATCACAGCGTAGGCTTTTTTGATTTCCAATTGATGAGTTTCGTACTCTTTTTGGGCTTGACTCAAAACACTTTGTGCATTCGGTTTAATTTGCGCCTGTTCGGTGTTTTGAGAAATGCCTAGAATGTGGTAGTAATCTTTTTGCATGTCTCATTTTCCATAAACAACTACACGGATTTGGTATAAGAAAGGATAAACAACTACAGGGATTTGATATAAAAAAGGATAAACAACTACAGGGATTTGATATAAAAAAGGATAAACAACTACAGGGATTTGGTATAAGAAAGGATAAACCACTACAAGGATTTTGTATAATATTACCTTTTTTTAGAGCAAATCCTTACCGTTTTATGGTTTAAGGATTTATCCTTTACAGTGTTATGGTTTATCCAAGAAAAACTACAGGGATTTGATCTAAAAAAGGATAACCCCCCAAAAACAAAGATTTGTTTAAGGGTTTATGTTTAAGAGTTTATCCTTTATTATATCAAATCCTTATAGTTGTTTATGGATAACCCCCCCAAAAAACAAAGATTTGTTTAAGGGTTTATGTTTAAGGGTTTATCCTTTATTATATCAAATCCTTATAGTTGTTTATGGTTTATCCTTTATTATACAAAATCCTTGTAGTTGTTAGGGTTTATCCTTTATTATATCAAATCCTTGTAGTTATTAGGGTTTATCCTTTATTATATCAAATCCTTGTAGTTGTTTATCCTTTATTATATCAAATCCTTGTAGTTGTTTATTTTTTATTATATCAAATCCGTCTAGTGCAGGATCGCTCCAGTTTCAATACCATTGGAAAACCAGGGCAACCACAAGGGATTGCCCCTACAATCTGCCCGTAGGGGCAATCCCTTGTGGTTGCCCCTTTTGATGCTTGCGAAGTGGTATCAAGATTGGAGCGATCCTGCACTAGTTTGTATTTATAAAGAACAAAACGGATAACTGAAAAACGATAGGAAATTGTTTATGTTAAGATTTAAAACTCTTTATTTATTCATGATTGTATCTTTATGGCTAAGCCTTTCTCCTGCCATTGCCGCGCCTAATTTGGAAGCGATAGTGGATACGAGTCGATTAATGTTAGGAGAAACGCTGACATTGAAATTAGCCTTATCTGATGCCACCGCTGTTGATCAACCTGATTTCACGCCATTAGAAAATCTGTTTGAAGTATCGGGTTCACAACAATTCCATTCCACTCAAATCATAAATGGGCGAATGTCGAGTCAGATTGTTTGGCAGTATACGCTAGAGCCTCAAAAAACGGGGGTATTGACGATTCCTGCATTGACGATGAAAACGTCAGCGGGCAATTTGCGTAGTCAACCGGTACAAATTGTGGTGACTCAAACCCCGGTTAAACGGCGTGATGGGGTTCGTTTAGAGGCTACCGTGTCTAATCCGAAGCCTTATTTGCATCAACCGATTTTGTATACCTTGCGTTTATATCATCGTGGCAAGTTGCGCGATTTGGAGCCCGTTTTACCGAGTGATAATGTGCTGATGGAGCAATTGGGTAAATTAAAGCAACGACGTACTCTCGACAATGGCCGACAAATGATTGTTGCAGAAATCACTTATATATTAACCCCGTTACGCAGTGGGCAACTTGAAATCGGCCCCGTGAAGATGAAGGCCTTAAAACAGAATAATAATCAAGGTTTTGGGGGGAGTTTTTTTAATTTTGGTTCGGATTACCGCCCGACAACGATTACCAGTTCGCCATTGACGTTGGATGTGCAAGCGCCGATTTCACACCCTTGGTTGCCCTTGAATGATCTGCAATTGCAACACAAATGGGAAAGTGATATCAGCCAACCGGTGATAGCCGGAACGCCTTTGATTTGGACGCTGACTTTGAGGGCGGAAGGTATGGGAGGGCAATCGCCCCCTCAATTAGAGACTTTTGTGCAATCGAATGCCGATTTTCGAGTGCGTAGCCCTAAACCCGAAATTGAACGTGTCGTGTTATCGGATAGCAAAACGCCGGTGAGTACGATTACGCAAAGTTTTAGTTTGATTCCTGTGAACACAGGTACTTTGTCTTTACCCGCTATTCGGATTCCGTGGTGGGATGTCCAAAACCAGCGGCAAGCTGTTGTTGAATTACCGGCGCAAGTGATTCAAGTGAAGCCGAATCAGAATCTGATGATGCCTACTAACGTTATGGGAATGGCATCTAGCGCAGCCGCCCCAGCGGTTCAAACGATTGTCAATCAGCCAGTGGCACAACCCATGTTTTTTAGCCAAGCGCAATATGCCTTCTTGATTATGGCAGTGTTAGCGTTGCTGATTGCGTTGGTGCAGTCAAGAACGAATCGCCGTCAGTTTGTGGCTGTCACACCTGTTCCTAAAACCCAAACTGCGCGTATGACAGAAGCGGTTTTTAAAAAACGTTTAGCAGCGGCTGATGAATTGGCAGAGATTAAGGGATTGATTCAAGAATATGCACATTTATCTTGGCAAACGCCTAAAAATGCGTCATTACAAGCGATAGCACAACATCTTGCAGTGCATTATGTTGGGAGTCAACCAGCGGCTGATTTATTGCAAGAATTAAACGCCGCTTGCTATGGAAAACAGGCCTTTGATTTGGGGGATTGGAAGAATCGTTGTGTGTTGTTATTAAGCCGTTTTAAAGAAAAGAAAAGATTAAAACAAAAGGCCCAGGTAGTCTTTGGGCCCTTGAATCCGGCTTAATATTAAGCGTTAACTAGGAGTACACTTTAGTTTGCCTTGATTTTCGTTCCAACTTTAGTTTGCCTTAGTTGGAGTGCAAACTTTAGTTTGCCTTAGTTGGAGTGCAAACTTTAGTTTGCCTTGTTTGGAGTGCAAACTTTAGTTTGCCTTGATGATTATAGGTATTCCGACCCCTTATGACAAGGGGCCTTTCAGAGCGAGAACAATTAAGTTTATTCACGCACACTAAATTGAATAGGATCGCCATTAAAAATGAGTCTGCAATTTGTCTCATCATTTTGACAAGAGGACTCACTCAACCAATAACCAAAATAGAGACACACATGGCCGACATAGGGAGGCGTGTTTTCATACAATGATATAGATGTTGCTAAAAAATAACTTTTGAAAACCTGACCGGTTTTGCTTTCGCCTGTCAGGTTTGATCTGTGATTTTACGTGTTTACCAATTAATTGTTTCGGAAATTCATGTCATTCCCGAAACAAATTTTAGCCTACTGAATTTCTACCAACACTCTCCATTACATATCTGAGTATTAGCCGCTTCAAAGTCCACAGTGATATCTTGCCATTTTTTGCCATTGTTAAACATGAAGTGCCCATTTTTAGAAATGGCTAAATATAAAGTCTGATCCCCGTAATCATAGACGCGGTAAAACCATAGGTTTTCGTATAGAGCAGTGTTACCCCGACGATTAGAAAATAGCTTTGGATAATCCTTTTCTACACGATCAAAAATCTTGTTTGCCTTGTCTTCGGCGGAAAGCTCAGAGTGCCCTACATCACCACTGATAACTCTAACCGTTATCGGATTTTGTAGATAGGCAGCAGATGGTGGCAATGCTTGAAAATCATCGCCTTTTATGTAGAGATCATATTCGCCAGGCAGTAGATTAATAACGTCGCGAAACGTATATTCGTAGTCTTGTCCTTTCCCTAAGGGTTTATCTTCCAATGTAATATCAAACTGACTGGAGTAAGAATCACCTTTCTTATGAAAAGCAGCAAAAAGGTTTCCCCTAAAATCTTTTGTGCCACCCCTATTGCTGATTTTGGCACGAATTGTCACAGGTTTTCCTTGAATCACAGGGTTTGGTTCAACCGTGATTTCTGAATCAAGTTCTAAACGAACAGCCTGAACCGGATTTTGACAAAGATAATTCAATGGATCGTAAAAACCGTATGCCTTCGCCTCTTGCAAAGTTGTGTTACGGGGAGCAATCCCAAAGCCCCAATTAAATGCACTGCTGCCTACTTTAATGCCAAAATGAAGGTGATCATTTGCTGAATATCGCGCTCCTGAACTTTTATAAGCTGGCGCTATTTCAGCTATTTTTTGCCCAGCATAAACTTGGGTATTATCAGTTACGCTTTGCTTATCGACATGCCCATATATCGCTAAAAATGAGCCGTGGGGTGCATTACAACGGACTATAACACGACTATTAAAATAGGAGTCGTGAAAATTTCTGTTTCTAACATTTTGTTGATAAGTAAAGTCTTGAGATTCACCTGTGACAGTTCCATCACATATGGAATAGACATTACTTCCAGCCGGAGTCATGTAGTCAACCCCAAGATGGGTTCGGTAGCTGGCGGTTGCTAGGGATTGCCATTGGCTAATACCAACAAATCCATCTAAAGGATTTTGATAGCCGTATCTCGTGAAATCACCTTGATTTGGACTTTGGATATAATCTGACGAAGAGGGACAACTTCTTGTAAAACGACGCGGTGTCCGTAAACCTGATTGATTCGAGGATTGAATACCGTCACCAATCACAAACACCAAATTCCCCTCTTGCGCCCAAAGCACCATTTCCCGCGATTCGACATCGCCAGATGGATTCACGATATCCACACAAGGCACAGACAATTTTCCACTGTCCAAGGCGTAACTGGCTTGACAACCGTTATTAACGCTTGCTGCCTGCTCTACGACTTCAGTCATGCTAAAGGCTAACGCTTCTGAACCCGCGACTTGCTCCATCTGGAGAGCATAAGACACAGATTCTCCACTCACTTCCACACAGGGCATCGTTAGCGTTTGTGCTTCAACTGAGTAAGTCGCACGACAGGTGTCAGCACTTTCGGCCGTTAACTGACTTTCAATCAAACCCTTTTCTGCATACACGTTGCTTAGCGGTATGGCGGCCATAAACAACGCTAAAAGAGAGGCGAAAATACTGGGCCTCATTTTGGTTGGGCCTCGCCATCGTTGTCGAGGCGGCCCTAAGTGCGTGTCCAAAATAGGAACACGTTGTTTCAGATATAAATGCATACTGTTCTCCTTTGTGAAGAGGAAACGATGAAGTTGTTGATTTTTAAACAGAATCGTCAACTTCTCTTATTGATGCCTTTTTAAGGGGCACTCATTATCTACTCATCACACTTAAACGTTAAGAGCCTCTATTTGTGACACTTCACTCTTTGTGTGTCGCACCTTATGTGTTAGGCCCATCAGGCCTGTGTCACTGAAAATGAGGCCTGTGTGTCTGTACAAACTTTGGACACCATTGTGAAAAAGTGGCGTGCATTATTGCTCTATCACAACTGAAGGTGAATACCTAAGATTTGCCACACTGAAATCTCTATGTGTAGCACTTAATGTGATATTGATTATGCTCATGTCACAGGAAATTGGTACAAAATTCAGTTGATGTTGCATTACAATCTTTGTGTTGCTTTTATCTGATATTGACTATTTTGATAGTCAGGAAAGGGGTAGAAATTTAAGATATAACTACAAGGATTGTTTGCTTATGAAAGGATAAGATTGTGCCAAGGTTGAACTCATTGATTATAATCATAGTATTGAGTCTCTATCCTTTCTTATAAATAATCCTTGTAGTTATATCGTTGTACTAGATGAACAAAAATAACAAATGGACACTTTCGCAACACGCTTAAAAAAACATCTCAAGAACCATAATCTGACTAAGGAAAAATTGGCAGATTACACAGGCATTGATAAAGACTCTCTTGAGATTTGGCTTGCAGGCTCACAAAAGCCTAACGATTGTGAGGCTATCAAACAATGCGCTGGGGCTATGAAGTTGAGTTCAAATGATCGTAGGGCCTTATTCAAAGCCGCCGATCTACATCATTGCTTCTTTGCTGACTTGCTCAATGAATATATACGACGTGCCGATATCAGTCAGAGTCATTTAGCGGAGCGTATTGGCGTAAACCGCCAAACTATAAAACGGTGGTTGAATGCAGAGAATTTACCTCGTGACTGTGAGCCCTTATATCGGTGTGCTGACGTATTGAAGCTGAACATGATTGAATTTAATACGTTATTGGAAGCAAGCCGTTTAGATTGTCAACAACTCAGCCCCTGTGTGGTGGGTCAACCGATTGATAATCCAAAGCAATTTTTTGGTCGTCAGGACGAAATCAAACGGATATTGGATCAATGGAGTCGCTCGCCTTTGCTCAATATGGCCGTTATGGGGCCTAAAGGCAGTGGTAAAACATCATTACTGTATCATTTACGTTCTTATGACAAAATACCAGTGGAACAGTGTGTTTTTGTCAACTTCAAAGATCCGCGAATGCGTGAACAAAAAACGTTTATCTCCTATGTACTCAAGCAGTTAGAGATACCGATACCTGAGCCTTGTGATTTAAGTACTTTTCTGTCTACCATGACTGAATACTTGGATAACTTGAATCAGTCCAAGTTTATTTTTTTGGATGATGTGGATAGGGGATTGACTAATCCGAGTTTGGATCAATCATTTTGGGATGGATTACGCGCTTTAGGCAGTCGTGGGCAATTGGCTTTTTTGGCGACTTCACGCAAAAAACCTTCTGAGGTGGAAAAAGCTGATGGCAAATCTTCTCCCTTTTTCAATATTTTCGGACAGGCTATCACTTTAGGGCCCTTGTCAGAAAAGGATGCGCGTGATTTGCTAAAGGCTGCGGAACAAAGCGCACAGTTACCGGTGGCTTATGATGCTGAGGCTTGGGAATGGATATTAGAGAAGAGTCAACGATGGCCAATGTTATTACAAAAGTTGGCGAATTGTTATATTAACGCGATGAAATATGGGGATCCAAAGCCGGATAAGTGGCAGAAGGCCTGTTTGGAACGCGAAATGCCTTCAAATTCGCTTTGTTAAAGTTTACTATTAATTGGAGTGCAAAATAAATTTTGCATTAATTGGAGTGCATTAATTGGAGTGCAAAATAAATTTTGCACTCCAATACTCGCAAAATAAATTTTGCACTCCAATATTCGCAAAATAAATTTTGCACTCCAATACTCGCAAAATAAATTTTGCACTCCAATACTCGCAAAATAAATTTTGCACTCCAATACTCGCAAAATAAATTTTGCACTCCAATATTCGCAAAATAAATTTTGCACTCCAATACTCGCAAAATAAATTTTGCACTCCAATATTCGCAAAATAAATTTTGCACTCCAATATTCGCAAAATAAATTTTGCACTCCAATACTCGCAAAATAAATTTTGCACTCCAATACTTCGATCTAGCTTTGATTTTCACTCATCCCAATCGCCTGTTTTAAACAATCGACGTGCTTGATCAAGGCAATCGTTTTCTGCCATCCACATCATTTTTTGGGCATCCGTTGACCGTTTGGGCAATAGGCGCAAAGTTAATGTTTTGGGCTCATCGTTACCGAGTTGGACGGTGTATTTTCCACCATCACTAATGGAGATTTTTTCAAAAGGCCAACGAAGTAGGCCTTTTTCTGCCTCCCAAGTTTCTGTGACTGATTGCTCACCGTGGGTGATAGAGAATTTTGCTGCCTGACGCTTTGTTTCAGGCCGCCATAATTCTGGCTTTTGATGCCTAACACAATAAGTGGCTGATTTTGAAATGTTTATCATCCATAAAGTCCAAGGGGTATTGTCGTCACCCCGATCCTCACCATCGGGTAACTGCGTGGGCCTGAAGTCATCTAGTGATAATAAGGCAAACAGCTTATTGCAGGTGGATTGGGAGAGTTTAGGCAGTTTGGGGTTATTCCTTGTCAAAGTGAGGATTTTGCTATCACACTGGATGACTTTGACTTCCTGTTTGGGCGCTAACACCAGTTTCTTGTTGCCCAGATCAATCGCGCCAAATTTCAGCGTTAAAATCTGCCCCTTTTTGAGCAAGTCGGATGGGGTAGATTCAAGTACCATCACGTTTGTCGCCATTGCGCGACTGAGACTGAAAATCAGCACTGTCGAAAGTAAGGCTGTGAGTAAGCGTTTTGATTTCATAGTTATTGATGACCTATTTAGTGTGTTAAGGAATGAGAGGCGTTATAGCCGTTGAATGAAAAAATGTGATTTAAAAAAATAAACGCTAAAGACGCTAAAGACGCTAAAGGATGCTGCCCTCTTATATACTTTTGCGTCTCTTGCGTCTTTTGCGTGAAAAGTTATTTTTTAAGGCCCAACCAAAACATACGCGCTCCAAATCTTGGGATCACGCCAAAATCATTAATTCGGTTAATGATATTTGACGTAAACCAGCGAGTTCCGCCATAGCTTCTATTCGTTTGGCTTCAAATTGTTCTACTTTTTCAGTTAAGTCTAATAAGGTTTGGTATTCATTAGGATTAAGCGTTTCTGCTTGACGTTTAGCAATGAGATGATCATAAGCCGTTTGAATCTCATGCGGCAGCTTTTGATTGATTGTGAGTAAAAGTTCAGATTCACGGCGTGGTATAGAAGGTGTTTGACGTTGTGCTTGTATCTCATGCACAGAAGAAGCAAATCTGTCTAAATCAATTGAATTCAATTGCTTAACCATGTTCAGCAATTCATCAAAAGATAATTGTACTTTAACTTGAACGATAGGCATTTGAAATGATCCAAAAGTTTATATTTCGCAGGGCCAATTAGCTTGGAATGCAAAGAAGCAAAATAAATTTTGCAGTCCAATCAAACCCCTTCACAATTTATCAATATGATCTTTTTTTAGAAAGGCACGCACTTATTTTGTGTTTTCCTCATTCAATGTGGGTTTGATGTCGAATGCAACGGGTGATCTCGCGATTGAAATAGAAATAAACGCGCTTTTTTGCAACAGACGCTATCAAGAAATATTGCATTGATGCGTCTCTTGCGTCTCTTTTTCACGCAAAACTTTTGCGTGAAGTTTTATCTGAGGCATGTTGGGTTACAACTAGTACAAGAAAGCGGAAATATCGAGACCCCATCAGCCAACAGCTTTTCACGCCAAAGATTTTGCGCGCAAAATCTTTTTCACGCTAAAGTTTCGCGGAGCGAAACTTTAGCGTGAAAGCGTGAAAGCAGTTGGCTGGTTGGCTGGATGGTCTTGGGATTGGAGCGATCCTGCACTAGAACCTTGTATTTGAATTAGACACCTACGTTTGCTTGGCATTGTTCCTTTGGACAAATTTGTATTTGCCTGATGCCTTCAGCTTCGCTTCCAAAGCTTTATAGTGTTCTAATAATTGGTTCAAATCATGACCATATTTTTCTGATATTTTATGGCGTATCTTTCTAATTTCAACCAGTTCTGAATGAATCATTGTTGCGCTTCCTTCTCTTCTAGGTAATTTAGCGGTGTTGCTAATACGGGGGTTGGTAATCCAATTTGGAAATTAATTCTACGGATATGCTCGAATTTATTGGCGTTCGCAATATGTTGACAATTCCAAGTTAAAAGCATATCGACTTTATAATAACAAGCCAATGCTAAATGTAAGGCATCACCTTTTGGATCATTTGGCATGATAAAATGATCAATATAAATGTGAGTAATATCAGTGATATCCTGATTTAATTCTAATAATGTCACATTATCGAGTAAATTAATACGATCCTGTGTATGTTGACTTGTTCCTTGCTGTAATTCATCAATAACGGCAACGCTAGAAGTCAATTCAAATTCATTAGCATACTTCTCCCACCATTCGCGAGTCCATTCTTTTCTCGCGACTGATTGAGCATCAATGCGTGAGGTGTAGTAAAAACTAGGAATACTTGTTTCAATGTAAATGTTTTTCAGCATTTAGTATTTTCTCTTGCTTGTTAAGATTGGGACAGTTTTTGTCATTATCAGTAAGTCAAACATGCGGATAAATTTTCGTTCCAAATTTATTTTGCAATTATCTTGGAGTGCAAAGAAGCAAAATAAATTTGGAACGAAAATCAAACCCCTTCAAAATTTATCAATATGACCCTTTTTTTAGAAAGGCACGCACTTGGATAGTCGATTTGAAGCAACCTGAGCGATTATTTTTTACAATTAAGGCCCAACCAAAACATACGCGCTCCAAATCTTGGGATCACGCCATTTTTCGTTTGGGTGATTTATATAATACTTTTGAGTCTCTTGTAAAGCCTTGGCGGGATCATCCCAATATTTTTGCTTCCCGGCTTCATCAGTTTCTAACCACTTCTTATAAAAGTCTATCATAAACATTTTCGTGGCCTTATCACCTACCTTCCATAATGTCATTAAGAGTCGATAAGCCCCAGCAATTTTGAAGGCACGTACTAATCCATAAACGCCTTCAGAATAGTCAATCAGGCCTTTCCCCGTTTCACAGGCAGACAAAACGACGAGTTCTGTTCCAGTTAAGTTGAGGTTCAGGGCTTCTAAAGCGTATAAAATACCATCTTCCCCATCTGGATCAGCTTTACCCTTTAACCCACGATTGGCCCCGGACAATGCGATGCCGGAGAGTGTTAAGGGGCGTATCATACCTAATTCATCGGCCTTCTGTTCAAGATAAAAGGCGTGGGTGGCAAGATGTAATACACGGGGTACTTCTGTCAATCCTTTTAATCGGCCTTCACTGGCTTTTTTGCCTTTCCAAATGTCAGACTGTCCTGGATAGATGTAGGCAATATTTTTATTTTATCATCAATCTGAGCGAAAAATTCAGCGATAGCGGCTTCTCCAAGTCCACGATGTCTTTTTTTTAGACCAGATTCTCTTTCTTGTTTTGCCACTTTTCCCACAAACGTTTCTTCAACGTGAACGTAGTCCGGGTTATTTTTTACAAAATCAACAATCGATTTTGCACCTAACCGAGTTAAATCGTTTGTACATTCATATAAGACATGATCAATTATATAAACTGGCATGTCTAATTTGAGTAACAAATCCAATCTTTCTGCAATCCCCAAGCTAATGAGTGGTCCACTATCCGGTATGGCCAATACGGTGCGTTTCATTGGGATTCTCTCCATATTTTTGAAAACAGGGCAGCCATTGCCTTGATTTCTGGCTCCGGCAAGCTAGGAAGTGGTAAATGGTTATCAGCCATCATAACGATTAACTTTCCATAATCCACTCCCAATAAGGCCATCGCTTCTTGACGACTCAGTTCATCTTCAGAATAACGTTTCAAGATAGCTTTGTTTAAATCAGGTGTTTTTATGATTTCGGTAAGGTATTCTTTAACCATCTGAGTGAGGCTAATACCTTTGGCAGCAGCGTAAATGTTAGCCTGATGCAATAAGTTATCCTCAATATTTAATGTTAAAGTTGACATCACGTTTCACCTATAGATGTTCGGAAAAATCATTTTACAAGAAGGGCACTTAACCCCGGCTGTTTGTTGTGTGTGTTAATTATTATACTTACTACTATCATAAATTGCGCTTTTAACTTAACGGCCAACAGCGTTTAGCGAAGCTTCCCTTCGGTTCAGGCAAAAGTTTTTGCGTGCAAAAACTTTTATCTGGTGTCAGTTGTCTTAAAGCTCATGTGGTGGTGACTAACCCAACACTCAAATTATAACGCTGAACAGTATAAATCATCTCAAACTCAAATCAAGTCGCACTGTCCACCGTGCGATAAGGCATTGTGTCATTCTTGTTCAATTTGTTTCGCTAGACTTTCACCCGTTTGTCCAAGTACCTAAAGTTTTTTATTTAAATTCAAAGAGATAACGGGTATTTGCGGGACAAGGCAGATTACCCTCTAATAATTATTTTCTGTTATGAGAGTCGATATATCACAACCGCGTTTTTTTAATAAGGCAGCGGCGTTAGCACGCACCAACATTTTGCTGTTGAATAAATGTGGATAATACGATACCTCATTATCGGAGTGCAACCTATGCCTGAACCTTAAACCTTTCTGCGATATAACCAATCCTATCAACAATATCAGATACATTGCTGATGTAATAATTATTTTCGTCAACTTGCAAGATGGCATTTTCCAAGAACAAAAATTCCCAAACCTCACCATCTGTTATGATGCCATAGACTTTTTTTTGCTTAAATTTCTTTGAAGTGGCATACATTTCAGCTAAACACTGGCCTAAACCAGCAGATAAATGACTTTTTTTAACTTCAACAACTGAAACAATAGGCGAAATCAAATCAATTTCATCAAGGCTTAAAGCACAATCATATTTACCGTTTAATTGGTATGGCAGGTTTGGGGTTTCTTCTTGGCTAATCTCTACTTGCGGTTCAAAGAATAAACCCAACTCGTAAATATCACAGGCTTCCCACAAAATACGCGACACTAAAAGACTTCCCCTTGTTGCTTCATTATCTGATTTTGACAAGTTAAGACGGGTTTTCATCTTTTTGACGGCTGTTTGCAAAGTCTGATAATCCCTACCGCTTGGTTTAAAATCGTCAAACAAGTTCTGGTTTTTCAGAACTTTGACATTAAAAATGACTTTCAATTCAGCCATTGAGTATTTTTTGTATTCACTAAATGCCATTGTATTACTCCAAAATCCAATATGAGTACAACGAATTAACGAATTAAACAGATTGATTCAATGCGATCAATAAACTATCGTTATCGCGGGCAAAGAAAGAACTAGAATTTAGGAGACACTTAATGATTACAGCTTATGTTAAGGGTTCAGAATTAGTACCGATTCATTTATGCTAACAAATGTTAACAATAGCACTCTTTTCAAATATAAACTAAAAAGAGAGGGTGAATCTACCAAAAACCTCAGAAAAATTTCTGAGATCGCTTTATACAACCTGAATTGGCTTGGTTCTCGCCAATTGCGCAAAAGGTTGTAAGTCTTAGGTTTTACCAGTCTGACTTTTCAGACTGAACCAAATACCTACCACTTGAATTAAAGTCCCTTGACTCTAACTGTTAATAAAAATACCATGAAGTTAATATTTTGTCAAGCTGAACATTAATATCTGATTTATTTGAAACCCGTTTTTATTAAACTGTCCACACGGGCAATGGGAGAGTGTTTTATCCCAGTTGTTGCGACGAGAGTTGATTGAAGCAGTGGGTGGTGGATATCGTTTTCAGGTGGAATTGATTCGGCGGGCTTTTTTAAAGTATTTATAATTAATGGTGGGCAACAAAAACCCGTTACCCACCCTACATTGATTGGTGGGCAACAAAAATACGTTACCCACCCTACATTGGTGGGCAACAAAAACCCGTTACCGGCCCCCTACATCCCTTATCAATCCGTTCAATCCCCTGAGCCAAAGTGCTCCACTAGAATAACCGAGCTTGCATTGTCAACGTTTTTATTCTGTCTTTGAGATTCAAATTATGAATCTCTAATTCTGTATTTTTCGCTTGAAGTTGTTGTTGTAAATAACGAATATGTATGTGAGCTTTAACTCGTGCTAACACTTCCTCTTGTTGAAATGGGCGCGTGATGTAATCTACAGCGCCTAAATCTAACCCTTTGACTTTATTGACGGTATCGGATAAAGCCGTCATAAAAATCACTGGGATGTCTTTGAATTTTTCTTTCTCTTTGAGTCGTTGGCAAGTTTCAAAACCGTCTATTCCCGGCATTAACACATCTAACAAAATTAAATGCGGCCGTTTCGTTTCAAGCATTTCCAGTGCCGTGTATCCATTGTTGGCGACTAATACTTCAAAGTTGTGAAGCCCTAGAAAAGTAGATAACAGGCTAATATTGAAAGGCATATCATCTACAATCAAAATACTGGGTTTTTCAGGTATCATCATCCCTAACACTGTTCTACACTGTTCTAAATAAACCTGTGCGGCTTGATCATAATTGTTGATTTGTAAAACCTTCTCAAAAAAACCTTGTGCTTTTTCAAATTCTTCATCATGAAAACACTGAAAACCTTGCTCAAAATAAGGTAATGTTTTTGATATCAGTTCAATAAAAATAGGGGGCAGGGCATCAAATACTTCATAAATGGTTACCGGTTCTGTTTTGCCTTTGACTGTGACACGATCAATCACGCGAATTTTATAGTGTGAAGGATCGCTTAATTTCTGATAGGTTTGCTCTGTAATCAATAGAGAGGTGCCATACGTTTTGTTTAATTGCTCGACACGAGACGCTAAATTGACAGCATCTGAAATCACTGTGCCATCCATGCGATTTTTACCCCCTACCGTGCCGAGCATCAGTAAACCGGTGTTTAAACCAATACCGACTTCAATGGTTTGTTTCCC
>QNEL01000144.1 GCA_003645185.1 Candidatus Parabeggiatoa sp. nov. 3 | reverse complement strand
CCATAAAGGATATTGCAAACGAGATGTCAATGGCGTAATCAATTTTTGGCCGCCTCCGACACCCAAAATGACACCAGTTCGCTCCCGATGACGATTGTCAGTACCATAACCGGCATCCGTTATTGCTTGCTTAGCAACGACTAGCGACAGTAATTGAGAAACATCAGTTACCTCCAGAATATTTGGGGGCAATCCAAATGCCATTGGATTAAAATCGATATCTGGGAGAAAACCGCCGCGCTTGCAATAGGTTTTATCAGGGGCCGTCGGATCGGGATCGTAGTAATCCTCAATGCGCCAACGCGAGGGGGGCACATCGGTAATACAATCCACTTCATTAATAATATTTTCCCAATATTCGCGTAAATTTTTGGCTTGCGGGAAAAGTGCTGCCATCCCAATAATGGCAATAGGGGTTTGTTGACGTGATGATTTCATATTGATATACAGCCCTAAACTCCGTGTTTAACGAAATGCCTTTGTTTTTCAGAAAGTCTAAAATTGTTCATTTTTTGTATTGCTTATATAGCATTTTCTGAAGCGTAAAATACATCAATTGTAGGGGCAAGCCCTTGTGGGGGCGCATTTCTAAAAAAAGGTCATAATCAATCTCGGTTGAGTTGTACTTACTTAACTCCAATAAATCTTGAAGGCCCTATTTTCAAACCCAATTTATTTTGCTTCTGCCCGATTTTCGTTCCTGTTATTTTGCGAAGGCCCATTGGAATGCCTGTTATTTTGCTTCGGCCCGATTTTCGTTCCTGTTATTTTGCGAAGGCCCGATTGAGATTGACCCTTTTTTTGGGAATGCTCCCCCCTTGTGGTTGCCTTTTTTTACCTTTTGCGCGCAAAAACTTTTGCGTGTTGTGTATTTAAGCAAATCGAAAAATGCTATAAGTTGAGTGTGATGACTTGAAACAGGCGAAAACAGTGATTTTGGTCTGGCAAATCATAGGGCTGAAATAATGATTATTGCTAATACTGATAATCTAATGTTCAAGTTAGCGTTTTCTATAGGATTCAGATTTGATTTATAAATCAAATCTTAAACATAAATAATTTTAGTGTTGACAATAATATAAAACTATAAGAGCCTCTTGCAAAATTCTGGGCATAAACGAGAAATCAATGACTTACATGCCATTAGGTACTCGTAAGTTATTGATTTATGGTTGTGCGTTGGAGTTTTGCAAGAGCCTCTATAAGACAACATTTTACAATATTTTAAATTAAGAGCCTTTTGCAAAAGCATTAAGCCAAAATGAGAAAACAATAACTAACGATAAGTTGATAACCTGTAAGTCGTTGTATTAATTCATTTATCCTCGTTATGAGTTGCGCTGATCATACACATAAATTAAAGGAGTTTCAATACCATGTCCGATGTGCTATTTATTTTTCCCACTGATAACGCTGAATACCATTTAGGCATAGCCACACTTTCGGCCGTTCTCAAACGCTCCGGGTTTTCAGTCGCCTTATTTATGATTGATTTTCGTCGCGATCAGGAGACTATCGATGCTGAACTGCTGGCCAAAGTGCAAACTGAAAAACCCTCACTGATCGCCGTTTCTGCCATGTCATTTTATTGGACAATGATGGATCCTTGGCTGCATCGTCTCAAGGGCCTCTCTGATGCGCCCATCATTGTAGGCGGTTGGCAACCCACACTGGCACCTGATGAAACCATACAACATGCTTGTGTTGATTATATCTGTTTAGGTGAAGGCGAATTTGCCATGCTTGAACTGGTTCAAGCCCTCAAAACGGGTAATGATACCACTCAAATCGAAAATATTTGGACGACGATCACAGGTGAACTCAAAAAAAATAAGCTTCGCCCACCGATTCCCGATTTGGATGTCTTACCCATACCCGATTATGGCTTATTTGAATTTGCCGATGTCATGAAACGGCATCAAATGCGAGTACTAGGCGAACTCGGCGGCCCATTTCAAACGGCCAGCCACATGGTTGGACGCGGCTGCGCGTATCAATGCACCTATTGTTGTAACCATGCCTTCCAACAAGCTTATGGCTTATCAGCCAAACCTTTCATTCGCAGACGCAGCGTTCCCGTAGCAATAAAAGATTTGGAAGAAATTGTTTTGCGGTATCAGCCAGAATGGTTAGAATTATGGGATGAAGATTTGACACTTGAACGACAATGGTTACAAGACTTCAGTGTTGAATACCCGCGCAGCATTGGCCTACCTTTCTCAGTCTGTGCCCACCCTCACAACGCACAAGGCGATAAATTTGAAATACTCGCAAAAGCCGGCTGTCGTCTCGTCATGATGGGGATTGAGTGCGGAAACGAAGAATATCGCAAAAAATATCTCCGCCGTAATATTTCTAACAAGAAAATCATAAATGCTTTTGCTCAAGCGCGTGAAAACGGGATTATGACATTATCATTCAATATGTTTGGTTTGCCCTTTGAAACAGCAGAGCAGATTCGCGAAACCCTCTCACTCAATGAGCAAATTGAGCCAGATTACTTCCTGATTTTTGTGTACAACCCGCTAACCGGCACGAAACTCGCCACTCAAGCAAAAGATGCAGGCCTTTTAGAAGGCATCAAATTATCTAATTACGGTTATTCGGGCAGCGGCGGCGGGAATGTCAAAGGCGTAGAAGATGACACTTTTCAACAACTACATACTGAAGCCATTACACTTCAACAACGCTTAGATGAATTACGCAAACAACGTTATCCCGAAAACATGAATTGGGGGCCAAGCTTACCACCAGACTCTGAACAATTGAACAAAATTCAGAGTTTATTGGGAAACTGAATAAATACAACGAAATGCAGTAGCGGAATGCATAAGATGGGATTGAGTACAACTCATGACGGGGATAAACGAATATTGGGTTATTTCTGCACCCAAAAACTTTGAACCAACATCACTTTTTAGTCAATCGCAGTTAGCGTTTTTAGATGAAGTGTATGAGGTTTTTAGTCAATTTAGTGCTTGGAAACTCAGAAACATGACGCATGACGAACCACCGTGGGTAAGCAACAAAATCAATGCTGGCGAAATTTCGATAGATGAAATGGCCAATTATTTGAAAACACGGGTTAAGTAAATGCCTAAGAAAAAGAGCATACCGCAACCTATAGCGTTTCCCGATTGCATGAAGTACAAAAGCGAATCAATCATAAAAACTTAAAACGCTAAGGCACCCAAGGGGTTGAATATGAATAACCCTAGGTGAAACCTGGGGTTCCAAAATATGTGTTCAAATAAATGTAACCTTGCGGTTTTTGGAATGCCTGTTATTTTGCGTCGGCACATAAGTGTACTTTATTCAATTGGGAAACGCTATATTTTATGTACTCTGGTTTGAAGCATGATTTCACACTTTATGAACACTAAAATAAATCGGGTACATGAAGTTGTGCTGATGGTGTAGCAGTGAGATGAGCAAAAAGTGCGTGTGTTTGTTCAGATAAGGCTTCTTTGACAAATAATTTAATGCCCACACTCGCATCAACCACGCAATTTAACGGTGATGTTTTCATCTGGCCCGATCCTCTTGTAATAATGTGGTACTATCTGGCGCATCACTAGGCAGTTCTAGACGAGAATGATAAATATCAGCTAAAATGCTGGCTTGTTGTTCTCGTTTTTCCTGTTTAAATTGAGATAACACAGCAATCACTTGTGTCTCAACAGTGCGATTTTGGGCCACTGCCAATTGTTGAAGATAGCGATATAAATCTTGTGGCATACTTTGAATGTGTAAAGCCGGCATATTAAAGTTCCTTGTTAGGGTCAATTAAACTATTTGAACAAGACGAATTAAAGGATTCATCGGATTTTGGCTGGCATATGGGCATGAAAAAGTGACGTTAAAATTTAACAAGTGGTTAAGAATAATATCCTTTTAATGACAAATCAACTGAGCAAGCGTTAGGTTAATGCCATTAACTATCAAAGCAACACTATCAGCTAAATAACGCCGCAAAATTTATCCTCAGTCTCTGTAGGGGCGAACTGGCGTGTTCGCCCTTTTTAAAATTTTGAAAAGCATTCAGGGCCAAAATCATGGGGCGATGCAGCCCACCATGCCATCTGATTAATGAATTCAGAGGTTTAGCCACCCGCTCCATTCAATTCTTTTCAAATGGATTGAACAATTGTAGATGAGGTACTTTTTGGAAGTCTTTGATATTGCGTGTCATCAAAGGCAGTTGGAGATGTAAAGCCGTCGCTGCAATAATAGCATCAGGCGTTTTTAGCGAAGTTGTTTGCCGTAATTGAATACACAATGTCACAATGGCTTCATTTAAAGGTTGTTCATTGAGGAGAGTCAGTAATTCTTCCGCACTGCTTAAAGATTTTTCAGTGTGTTTGAACCAGCCAAGCAATTCAATACGTGTGATGACAGATATGTAAGAATTTGATTCAAATGCTTTTGCCAAAAATTGTTCGGCATTCTCGTCTAAACAACCATTTAAATGATAAATCTAAAATGTTGGTGTAAAGCACTTTGCTGTCTTCAGTGATCAGTCCCATTTTCCCTCCCACTCTGAACGCATGGTGTGAATCTCCGCGTCAATTTCATCAAGTGTTTTTCCTTTACCCCACGCACCACGAGTACGTTGCAAAACGTCATGGATATTTGGTTTGGATTTGACGATAGTCTTTTCCACATCCATCACTATCACAACATGTACCTCTTTATCCCGTTTGGGTGGAATGTCGTTAAGCCAACGAAATTGTTGGCCATTATAAATGGCTTCGTAAGTTTGTAGCATGAATAGTCTCCAAATTTGTTTAAGCTGGGTGAAAGTAAAAACGATAAGCTGTGGAAAGGCCGCAGATGCATAGGGGCATCAGTCTAGTGTGTGTCTGTTCATGCATTTTGATTACTTTTTTTTCACCCAATATTTGTAGGGTGGGATCGCTTAGCGGCAATGAACTCAATAATATGCTCAGATTTCACCGCCCGCTTGCCCACCATCTCTCCTTCATGGAATAAAAATAGGGTGAAAAAATAAATCAAGAAATAACGCCGCAGAATTTATCCTCAGTAGGGGCGAACCTGCGTGTTCGCCCAAAATTGTTGTCGCAAAACTCGGACATCTTCATCTGTCACAGCATCCAATAACCTTCCATATGCAATGGTTATTGGCGCTTTTCAGGCCATTTTGAGATTTAAGATAGATCACATTGTTAACATTAAAAATCAATGAACTGTTTATTTAATAACGCTCAAAAATAGTTCGTCGCAGAGCCAAATAACATCAAAAACTTGATCATCGAGTAGGGCCAACTATTATCCTGTATTCACTTATAAATAGTGAGCGAAACCAATTCATCATACCATTAATTAAAAAATCAAGCCTACTACGATAAGGAAATCTTACTTGATAAGGCTTGCTCTTTGTATCTTCGTATTTCAGAGTCATTTCAGAAGAGTTAAAAACGATAGTGATGTAAACTTCTTTATTTTCAAATGTTGGTTTAAGAACAGATATTTCATCGCCTGTTTTTAAAGGAAACCCACTATAAAAAATTTGTTCTTGTCCATTGTGTTTTAAACTAAAGGCAGATCGAGGCCCATTGATATTATCAACTATACCTATAATACCTATTTCTTTTTCGTTGTTGGGCTGTTCTAAAGAACCCAAAATTAAACTGATTACAACAATTGCCAATGCCAATAAAAAACCATCCTTCAAGAAGATACGCCATAAGTTTGTTAGTATATACAAAAAATTCTTTTCGCCTTTTTTTTCAATTAATTGCGAAAAAACGTCATATTTAACTAAGTTATTAATAAACGATAAAAAAAACCATAATCCAATCCAGAATACTACCAAAATTGGTAAATGTTCGCTATGCCGCTGAATTAGCATTACCAAACCAGCAATGAGTACCAAAAACCCACTTATTAGCATAAAGAGCATAAAGTTTTTATTATAGGCTAAGCGCTTAATTGAGAAAAAACTATTAAGCAAAAATAAGGAAAAAGAGTTTAATTGAGTTGAAAATTGAATGAATAAAGTACGCAAAATATTTAGAATTTTGACTATTTTATTAGAGGTAAACTGTTTAATTGATAGAAAACTATTAGCCAAAAATAGGGGAAAAGACTTTAATTGAGTTGAAGATTGAATCAATACACTACGCAACATCTTTGGAATCTTAATTGACAATCTATTTTCCATAAACGACAGAAACACATAATCCCGCAAACTCTCTTTCGGCGATTGTTTTTTCCATTTAGATGATAACCATTCTTTCAAAGCAGAAGGTATCTCTTTTACAGAAAATTTTGGCGAAGTTGCAATTTCTAATTGAAAATCAGATATAGCTTGATCTGAGGCATCATCCAATAATGTTTTTAAAGCAAAGCGCACCTGATTTTCTTGAGGCAAAGGCAAAATTTTTATCAATTGTTGGCGCAACCAATTGGGCATATACCCATACCGAAACCAAGGTAAACGTGCTAGTTTAGCGAGCCTATCATTAGTCAATAGTTGATTGCCATCCATTGTTTTGAGATTATAGCCTAAATAAAGCGTTAACTGCCAACGTAATTCTGGATACACGGCACAGGCACTGAACCAATAATAAGCGTCTTCTCCCAAAAAATCATGGACTTGTTTTAGTAATTCGCTGACTTTTGCGCGAGCGGGGGCGTGGCGTTTTAACCACCATTGGGATAACTCATTGAAATAGCTAGGAAATATGCTGACAGGTTCTGTCGCTTTCTTTGGATGGGGCGTGTCAGGTTGCCATGTTTCCGCCTTAATTTGTTCTGCCAGTGTCGTTAAGCCATTTTCATTCGCTGGCATGACTAGAAAGTTTGCCTTTTCTAATAATGCTTGATACCCCCCTTGTTCAGGTTGTTCTAAGGTGAAAAATGTTTTTTGTGTCCATACCGAAAATTGCTCTATCCAAGGCACAATGTCGCTAGTCATCGGATCAATCAAACCTTTGCCATCAGAAAATATCAGCAACCGATGGGCGGGATAATGATCAGCCAATTCTGTGAGCAACAACGGTGGCAGTTCATCGTTTTCTGGATAACAGTGGCGCGGATCACTATCAAAATAATAACGGGCTATAAAGATGCCTTGGGCAATGAGTTGATTGACTAAGGCATCAATTAAATGGCTATGATGATCCTTGAAAGTGGTTCTATCTATTAAGACTAAATACTCTGGAATCGTTTTCGCGATGCCCGTTACGGGCGTAAACCAACCCCCCGCTTTAATCGTGTCTTTAATCGTCGCTTTTAGATCAAGATAATCGGTTGCAATGGGCCTGTGTTTACGCAATTGTTGGGCAACTCGCGCTAAACCCACCGATTGAAAAAGTGCTTCATTGATATTTTTGGTAAAGAATTGTTTGATATTTGGCGTTTGTGATGTGCTTTTCCTCGTTAAATAAGGTTGTGCCTGGTATCGCTGCCAGAAATACCAGAATAGCAAGGCGAGCAAGGGTAGCAATAACAAAATAACCCATACCCACCCTTTTTGATAATAGGCTTGCTCTTCTGTAAAATCTGCTTTATCTGTCAATCCGGTGTTTTCTGATAAATTGAGATTGGGGGCCGTAGATATTGTTGACGGTGAACCTTCTGAATCTAGTGGAATTGGCCTTATTTTTTGCGATGCAGTTTCTGGGGTTTCGTTTATTCCCATTTCTTGAATATCAAAAAAGTGAGGAAAAACAAATAATAAGATAAGTGCTAGCGATGCGAAGAGAATAAACCATTTTAAATTTTTAATCGCCTGTTTTGTTTCTTGCCACACAGCGTGTAAAAATGACTCGCGTTTTTTCAGGTTTAACACTTTCAACTTGATTCACCCACTCATCAAAATGCCGGTAAAACGCTTCTTGTTCTTTGGGCGAGTGACACAGTATCGGCATTAACAAGGTTTTCAGGGGGGCTAATGTTTTTGGGAGTTTGCCCTGCGCGGCTAAGGCGACTATCAAATCTTGGGCCGCAAAAAATTCTGGCGTGCTGATGTCATAGCCGGCTAGACGTAAGCTTTCTATAAAAAGCGCGAGTTCGCCGTTATCTAAAATGTCGAGGGTGTTCATAGGTTTTGTGTTTTTATATCATTATTTGATTTGAATCATTATTTACGGTTTAATGGTGGGCAAGCGGGCGGTTGGTTTTTGGGCCAAGTTTTGAGAATGTGCCGCCCGCTTACCCACCCTACATGTCGCTGTTTTTTTTTAATCTATCCAGATTTTAATTAATCAGTCAAATCAGCGTTCTATCTTAATCTTAAGCCAATCCTCGAAAATGTCTTTGGCTATTTTTTGATCTTCTGGATCGGTGACTAATGTACTCAATGTCCGTGATAAATCATCAGGATAGTGATACTCAGTGCTATTGCGCCCTTTAAACAGTTGATGCAATGTCATTAACCAATTCAATAATTTTGCCGTGGCGGGTTTTTCTCTCAATTGACTTCGCAATTCAAAAAATAAATCTAACGCATCGCTTAGCCATTCTGTGCTATTTTTGGCAATCTGCCCTAACCGTTTTTCCACAATTTGAGATAACACTTCCCGATCTGGAAAAGGAATATTGTAATAAACACAACGGCGCAAAAAGGCTGCGGGTAAATGCTTTTCTGAATTACTGGTGAGAATCAATATCGGTTTAAACCGCGCATCCGCTACCCCAATTTCATCATCCCTGCCCAATTCAGGCACACGAAAATGATGATGTTCGACTTCATTCAAAATATCGTTCGGAAAATCGCGCGGCGCTTTGTCGATTTCATCAATCAAGACGACGGAACGTTGTGGTTTGCCCGGATGTTTAAAACCGCTGGACAAAAAAGGCTTAACCGTTTCCTCTTCATTCGCCAGTATAATCGCTTTACCTAAAGCCGTGTATTCTAAATACTCTTTCGCATTGGGCGTATCTTGATTGCGAGCTTGTGCCACTTGAACCGCGTGAAAATGCCGCAGCGCATCGTAAATATAAAACAAATCCTGTGCTTTATGATCAGATTTCGTTTCAAATTTCAGCACGGGTAATAAACCAAATTGCCAGGCGACATGATAAGCCAAATGTGTTTTACCTGTACCCGGTTCCCCCGTTAATAATAGCGGTTGCCCTAATAACAACGCGACATTCACGGCATCCACTAAGCCATCATCAGGCCTATACGTTTCTGGACAGATTTCGCTAGTCGGGCGCGAAGGCGGTAATTCAACCGGTTGGCTAGGGGGTGACACTGTTTTTTGATAAAATGGAAAATTCATGTTTGATAAACCTTTATTGGTTTGGGTGGGTTAGACTCTGGGGTGTTAAATATGAGTTGATTTTGCTCGTTTTTTTTCACCCTATTTTTATTCCCTATTCGCATTCAACCCCGTCGGGGTTCTACTCTATGCACACAAATAATTTGTAACCTATTTTTTAAGGCTCACGCAGAGCCGCAGAGCCGCAGAGGTGTTTAGCTTGGTTTAAACAAGCCAGCTTGTCTAACCCTGATATCACTCTTCTCTCATTCTCTGCGGCTCTGCGGCTCTGCGTGAGCCGACTTTTTAGATCAATTTTGTGGGCAACAAAAACACGTTACCCACCCTACAATTCTGTTTTTTGATAAACCTTTATTGGTTTGGGTTGGTTAATAACTGTTCTAATTGACACGCCAATTCATCCATTGGGATAGCGTCTCTCTTTCCGTAAACTGTTTTAATTTTCAGTTCTAAAGCATAAGTATCCGGCCAAAACGGTTTGATTTGTTCTTCATAAGTGCTTATCCATTTACAAGCCGCATCATTTTTCTTGACACTTTCAAGCTTTGGTAAGACTTTACCATGAACGTGTTGATTTTCAAAAAAGGCCATTATCGTAGGGCATTTCTGATTCAAGGTTTCAAATTGCTTCATGAGTGTAAAATGCGTTCTTTTTCGGCGAAACCAATTCAGAAGTGAAAAAGGGTTTTTCTCTTTTTCATAACTGAAGGAGAGTAAAACCAAAAACAATTGATGTTGAGCGTATACTTTTTTAGGCCAATCGGCCCAAAAGTCAATAAACCCATCAATAACCGTTTTATGCTCATCTTGCCACTTTGAAAAATCTTGGGAAAACAGACGAACATGAAGAATAATAGGCCGCCTTTCTTTAGCGAGTTTATTCGCAATCGCCTCCTTTTCAGGCTTGGCATTGATCTTAGTTTCTAAAAAGGCCAGTATTTCTTGATGCAATGCATCAACCGTGTGAAATTCTTCAAGTAAGAGTTCGATTTCAAATCGCCCATTACGAAAATAGTCAGAAAGCGCCTTATCGTTAACTAAAACGTCTTCTAATAAACATTTGATAAAATTGCCATATTCGTTTTCATTGCCATGTATTAAGCACAATAAGGGACGTTGTTTTTTATCAGCATACTGTGCGCGATAATCTTTGATCGCTTTTTTCAAGGCCTCTTTTTGCGGTTTGCGATCAGGTAAATAGCATAAAATATGAGGAAAAGCGTTTGCTTTTTGTTGTTGCGGAGCCACTTTATCAATCACTTCAGCAAGATGACTCAGCCCCTGCGAATTTTGTTTAACCAATTCAATCAACTGGTTTGCAGATTCAGCAGGTGATTTATCTACCGCAATATAGCTCAAATTGTAGTCATACTTTTCTCGCAAGTATAAACACACTTCATTAAATTGGGCTTTAGTCAGTCGTTTGAGACTTTTATATAATGCTATGGTTGTAGAACTCATTTTTATACCGTTAATATCTTTTCAGACTCAAATAATTTGTAACTGATTTGATTTAATCTCACGCAAAGGCGCAAAGCTGCCAAGTATGCTTCTTAGCGGTTTCGCACGAAGCGTGAGAAAATTAGAATGCTTATTCGCTTTGGCTAGGGGGTATGAGGCTTTCGCATTCTGAAAAAAGCAGATTTAAAATCCCCAATAATTCTTCTATATGTTGAATGCCGGCGGCAATCGGATGCTGAATAAACACGTTTTTTTCTAATTTGCCAAATTGCCAAGTATCGCCCGTCGTGACAATAGACAAAATAGGAATATCAAGCGAGTTATTCATTTTTTGGCAAACAACCGATTGCAATAAGGCTTGGCTCCAACCTTCATCAAAGTTATCATTTTTGGCTTCCACCGTCAAAAGCAAAGGTTTATAAACTTTTTTATACCCTGTTGGCGTTTTAGCGGTGATTAAATAATCAGGAATGACAATCACATCATCCGCTTTAATTTGAACATGGCTAAATAGATTCAATCGCGCATGTTTTTTCCAGGCCTCTTTTAAAAACGGCACCACAATAAATTCGGAAGAAAAGGCTTCTTTGTCATCTTCTCCCCTGTTTTTGAGCGAAAAAGCCAGTTCCTCTTTAAACCAATCCATGACACTAACGGGTTGAATTTTATCAAAATCAATAAATTCAACCATTTGATACTTCAAATGGTAATGCTCTAAAATGAGCATAATATTGTCAAGTTTATGAGTCATGATTTCTTTCCTAAGATTTAAAAATCCTAAAGACGCTAAAGATGTTCTCTCTCAATAAAAATTTTTTGCATCTCTTGCGTCTCTTGCGTTATAAATAATATTAACATAAAACCAGCATGAAAAATTTATTTTGCTTCTGCCCGATTTTCAAACCCAATTTATTTTGCTTCGGCCTGAATTTCGTTCCAAATTTATTTTGCTTCTGCCTGATTGATATTCATAATGACCCTTTTTTTGGGAATGCCCCTGTTCAAACTTTAGGGCGATGGTGGGCTCGCTGTCGGTGAAATCTGGGTTTATATTGATTGAGTTTATTGTCGCCCGCTTACCCACCCTACAAAGAGATATTATAACAACCCCCGTTTTTCAAGTAACTGTTGGAGATGAGCAAATCCTTGCGGAAATTGTTTAAGCAGATCAACTAATTGACGTGCTGATTCGGCGGGGATACCATTGGCATCAATAAAATCTAAATCGTAATGGTATTCTTCTTTCAAGTAAAAGCAAATATCGTTAAACAAGGGTTTAGGGAGTCGTCTGAGACGATTGTATAAATCTATTGAGGAGTGAGCGGTTGCCATAGACAATGTGTTCTCTTGTGTTGGGCTTTGATTATCGTTTTGAGTTGACGTTTCAGCTTGTGTGACAGCCTCAATTTTTGGCGCGTCATTATAATATTGAGTCATTGTCGTTTCAATCGCATTTTGCCATGCCGCTTTTTCATCTTCAGGATCACGATATTCTTTAAAATACCATTCTAAATCATATACTTGCTGATTTGTGCCGGGATTCTTGACGGTACACGGAAACTCGTCTTTGTTGAAACTGACGGTTGCTTGGTACTCATTTTGAGCGTTGTTAGGTTGTTCGCGGATGATGAGGGTTGTCATGGTTTTGTCGTATAATGATGAATATTTTTTCAACACAGAGATCACAGAGTGGCACAGAGTGCCACAGAGAATAAGTACTGAAGTACAGAGGTATTTACCGTAAAGGGCAACCACAAGGGATTGCCCCTACGACCACATGCTTGTAGGGGCAATCCCTTGTGGTTGCCCCTTGCTTGTTTCTATTAATCCACCTTATTTATTATCATTCCGACGAAGGCGTATTCTCTTTTTTCGCATCCGGCAAGGCTTTTGTCAGTTGACTCCCATCAGGCTGTTCGATTGTCTTATATTTAAGAGCGGTGATTTTAGCCTTCATTTGAGTCAGACAGATTTTAATAGCGGCTTTAACAGTGTCATGTAAGATACCTCCTGCAATTGCACCTGTCGTAAATTCAACGCTTCCTGTACTCGCGACAAACTCAACAACAATACCTAAAATAGAGGGATCAGCAAATTGCGTTGTAGCTGGCTGAGTCAACTGCGCTTCTGCAATATCACGGCATTCAGGCGTATCATTCCAAACCGCTATAAATTCAGCCGGATCAATATCCAGTTTTTGGGAAAAAACCATTTTCATTTCAGTCATATATCAATACCTCATTAAAAAAAATACACAATACGCAAATACGATTTTTAGCCAGCCTAGCGAAATTTCAGGTATTTTGGATACTTTTTTTTTTGAACTGTAGGGTGGGTAAGCGGGCGACAATAAACTCAATATCAACCCAGATGTAACCGCCCGCTTGCCCACCATCCCCCTATTCAAACTAAAGTTTGAACTTTAACGAAAAGTTGTCGGTACTGAGCCATTGCAGAGAACCTCGTAGGCAAAAGCCATTAGGCTATCTATGTACTTAATTTAGTTGAACATTTTAAACTGACGTAGTAACTCAGTGAGTCGTTCAGCTCTTTTTTAAGCCATTGAGTTCATCTAAGAATTCATCGGGATATTCACTCAAAAAATTACCCCACCACTTTCTGCCTTTCTTATTCCAAATGCGCCAACCTACACCTTCTATCGCTTTTCCTACAAACAGACGTTTGTTTTTACCCATAAACATTATTTCCTCAAGCACCCTAACGATGGCCTTAACTGGCAATGCTTTTGTGCTGTTTGGTTAAACGACGTATTGGCTTTTTTTCCCGCAATATCCTTTGGGCTGTCATATCCGCATTTGCTCTGCGCCGGTATTCCCGGACAAGCCCTTTTGCGTCTGCGAGCGTTTTTATGTTGTGTGGCCCTGGGCTGATCCCAGAGGCGTAAAACGTCAGGCCACACTTCGCCAGCATATCAACCTTTCGCCACTGATGTTTATTATATCGTCTGGGTGGCTTAAAATCAGGCCCCATGTTGAGTAGTTTACGGCCGCAATCAGGACATTTTGAGACCAACGGCTCTGACGGTGCTCGCGGTTCCAATTTGAAGGACTTTCTACACTTTAGGCAAACATAGTGAAAACGCTTGTGCCCAGTTCTTCGTGTTTGATACTTTTTCCAATATGCCATTTTATGCTACCATTTTCAAAGTTACGCTATTATTTGTACAGCTTGTAGAATTTAAAAGCTTTTGGCTATTCCTGTTTTAAGGCTATGGATACCTTTTGATTATCTATATGCTTGCCTAACGCCAAAATTCAAGCACGCTCGCCCGAAATTATTATTAATTATTCAACCAAAGGACAAAGTTCTTCTTCTAGTACGGTGCTTCCACTATACTCAATTTCCATTCCATTTGCTTCATCAGTCTTGTCAGTTTGTGGCTCATCAAATTCAATATAATAGTCAAAATGTACAGTACCATCATAAATTCGACGAACTACCCCTTTTCCCCTAATCGTACCTTTTGCCTCTTTTTTCCAGTCTGAGTGTTTAAGCATCAACACCCTATCACCTGATTGTTCTTTTGGTTCAACATCAAGATGCTCTGCTACAATCTGTAGGAACCTTTGTCTCTTATGCTCTTGTATGAATGGGAGAGCAGCAGTAGCATTGTGGGCATAGGTTTTGAGGCAAAAGGGATCGGTTAGCCAGTGTTCCAGTCTGGCATACCCTTGCTCAGAATCGAATGGGTGTTTGTCAAGGTGGCCATTTATCGCGAGCGAATTGGCAAAATCCAAATAGATCATCGCAATAAATCCCTTTGGAAGAGGTTCTCTCAAACCATCGCAAAGAGACTGGTGCCCAACGTGTTCGTGATCAACTTGTTTGAAAATAGCGGACCACCACCCGTAATCATCTGGCATCAGTGGTTTCCGAGCAGCCTTAATAATTAAGTCAATGTCTTCCTTTTGCCCATACATTGCAAGAGTCTTGAGTATGAACAACAGATCATCGTTATCGTGGGAGGCGTGTTCTAAGCCTTGCTCCAAGAATCGCCGCAGGTGAGGAAGTCCATTTGTACAAAGTTCTTCAAATGCTTCTCTGCTCGTAATATCTTGGAAAAGCGCCACTATAGCATATAGCGGGGAAGTGATGATATCTTTTCCTTTTGGCTCGGACATCCGAGGGTGAACCAGAGTACGGCATATCGCCTTAGCGTCTTTATGCTGCTCTATGGAATAGTTTCCAAGTCCGTCCAGTTCATTTGCCAGATCACCACCATTTTTCTCCCATTGTGCTAATACCTGACCTAATTTTGTGATGTGCATGTTATCAATGCCTTTTAAAGTGTTATAAGTACGTGACACGTATAGAAAATACCCACCCTACAATAAAACTTAAATGTGACATTGCCAAGTTGAAAGTATTTTGACTGTCTACCGCTTGCGTCAATTATCAAAGACATAGCGTTTTTTATGAACTAACAATTTATGTGATTTTGTTCAAAGTTCAATAGCTCAATCAAATCAAGCCTTTCAAATCCAAAATCAAAATTTAACCCAATCTTCTTGAGATACATTGAATTCCATTGATACCCAATACAATGCTTTTTGAAGGCTAGAATGATAGTCTTCTCTTTCTATGGTTTTACCCAAAGAATCTTTATATCGAATAAAGACACCCGGATCCGTCGTGTACTTTATGATTTGTACTGTTGCCGGTGACAAGTAACAAAATACCTCAACCATTTCATAAGCTTCCACCGTTTTTTTCCAAACTTCCAGCGTTTTTTTCCAAACCTTGGGTGTATTCTGCTTAGGCAATGACAATTCATAAAGGATTCTTTCTTTTCTCGTCTCATATTCAGAAAGATATTTAAAGAATAACTCTAATGCTTCTTCTTCATTCTGATCCGTTTGGGCCAATATCATATTTACCCAGCCAGAGGTTGATTCAGAATAATGCGTTCTCAAAGCAACCCAGTCGTGAAAAATCACGGATGAATCAAAAGGTTTAAGTTCTTCGATATTGTGTATCTGCAACGCAGATTGATACCCTGAAATGAAATGCTGCAACTGGTTAAGCGATATAGGATTAATATACATTCCGGGCCTTTTCTTAATGAACTGTAATAAGTCCCCTAAATCTTTGATTTGCATAGTTAAAACCGTATTTAAAAAATGAATACCAATGAGACATCGGCAACAATAAATAGATAACCCTCAATTCGTTTCAATCACCTTTTTATCAACACCATAGACAATCAATCTTGGCCGTAGCAAAATAAATTTTGCACTCCTATCGGGCCGCAAAATAAATTTTGCACTCCTATCGGGCCGCAAAATAACAGAAACGAAAATTGGGTAGCAAAATAACAGGAACGAAAATCGGGCCTTTAAAATTTATCTTGATGACTTTTTTTTTAGAAATGTTCGAGGCAAAAGTTTTTGTTAAAAAATGTAGTGGGCAAGAGGATATTAAACGAAAAAGCAAGCACAATCAGTGTTTTAATCAGCGTAAATCATGACAATCAGTATGTCACATTTCACGCAAAAGTTGCGCGCAACTTTTGCGTGAGCCTTCGGTGCGCGAAGCTAAATACAGTTTTTGCGCGCAAAAACTTTTGCGTGACATATCAGCGTTCTATCAAATGTTTAAATTTATTCGT